>CAZBBV010000080.1:0-7559 GCA_964490025.1 uncultured Cryomorphaceae bacterium
AGAGCGAAACAGAAATATTCGGAGAGATATGATGGTGAAATATGCCACACAACAACTGCAATGTAGAAGCGAGTTTTTGCTCAACTACTTTGGCGAAGAAGAAAGCGAGCCCTGTGGAAAATGTGATATCTGCAAGAATTACCATCAGATGGACCTGAGCAAAGACGAGTTCAATAGAATAAGAGACCACGTGTTGCATCACTTACAAACCACAAACAGCACCATTGGCATGCTGCAGAAAGGCAGTCATTGGCCGGAGGCCAAAATTTTGCAAGTGCTTCGCTGGATGTTGGATGCGCAAGAAATTGAACTAGTTGACGAACATTACCGAGCGAAACCATGATTGGCTAACTTTCGGCAGAATTCACAGATATGAAAGTCCTGTTTCTTGGAACCCCTGAATTTGCTGTAGAAAGCTTGAAAGCGATTCACCATAGCGCACACGAAGTGGTGGCCGTGGTAACCGCTCCCGACAAACCGGCGGGAAGAGGCCGACAGATGCACGCTTCTCCGGTGAAGCTATATGCTTTGGAAAATGGCTTGAAGCTATTTCAACCTGAAAAGTTGAGAGATGAGGAATTTCTTGCAGAGCTGCGAACGCTCAAGCCAGATGTGGCGGTGGTTGTCGCCTTTAGGATGATGCCGGAAGTGCTATGGAGACTTCCGCGACTGGGAACATTCAATCTGCATGGATCGCTCTTGCCGCAATACCGCGGTGCGGCGCCTATTCAGTGGGCTATTATAAATGGAGAGAAAGAAAGCGGAGTTACCACCTTTTTTATCAACGAGAATATAGATGAAGGTGCCCTACTGATGAGCGACAAAGAAGCCATTGACACAGACGACACTGCCGGTATGTTGTATGAGCGACTCATGATAAAAGGTGCGAACTTGGTAGTACAGACCCTTCACGGACTGGAAGCAGGGACGCTGGAACCGAAAAGCCAATCTTACGAAGGTGCCCTGAAGGATGCGCCAAAACTAAATCAAGAGAATACGAGAATAGATTGGCGCAGAAGCGCTGAAGAAATCAGAAATCTGATTAGAGGACTCAACCCCTTTCCAGGAGCATGGACAGAGATAAGCTACGAGGATAAGAAAGAGCGAGTAAAAATTCTGAGCGCGTTGATCTCTGGCTCCGGTGAACTGAAAAGTGGAGAGCTAAGACTGGAAAAGTCGTCTGTTTTTATCGGCACAGGAAGCTTAGATCTGCAAATAGTAGAGTGGCAATGGCCCGGAAAGCGCAAAATGAGTGCGGAGGAGTTCCTTCGGGGCTTCAATTTTAGAGGAGAAATGCACGCCGGATAGGCCGAAAAGGCTGGAAAAATTGAAAAGAAGGCCGAAAACACTGGTGGTTTTCAACAAATGAATCACAATTATCAACAAATACGGGGATTTTAAGCCCTTATCCTTGCGCAATCCCTTGATACGTCTAAATTTGCTTAGATCAATGAAAAAATTATTGTTAAACCCTAAATCTTCATTAAACCATGAACAAAACAGACCTAATTGATGCTATGGCCGCTGATGCCGGAATCTCGAAAGCCGCAGCAAAAAAAGCCCTTGACTCTTTCGTAAACAATGTATCGGCTTCACTTAAAAAAGGTGACAGAGTATCATTGGTAGGATTCGGTTCTTTCTCAGTTTCTAAAAGAAGTGCCCGCGAAGGAAGAAATCCACAAACCGGAGCTACTATCAAAATTAAAGCTAAGCAGGTAGTTAAGTTTAAGGCCGGTGCCGAGCTTAACGGAAAGGTGAACTAGTTCGCTGACCAAAAAAAACATTTGAATCAAAAGCCCTCTTTCTGAGGGCTTTTCTCTTTTTAAAATTCCACTAACTTTGATTCGCTTACCTTGCAACACATCAATCTATTAAAAGACTACTACCATGGGAAAAGGAGATCAAAAGTCCAAAAGAGGAAAAATTGCAATTGGATCATACGGAAAAACGCGTAGGAAAAAAGCCAGAAAGACCGCCCCTCCTCCAAAACCCAAAGTAGAAAAAGTAAAGACTGAGGTAGAAGAAACACCTGCAAAACCCGCGGCCAAGAAGCCGGCTGCTAAGAAACCCGCAGCCAAAAAGGCCGCGACAAAGAAACCCGCAGCCAAGGAATAGACGATAGAAATATTCTTAAGGCGACAATCGGCTAATCTTCCACAAGCCATCATGCTGTTCGTAGCGAAACCTGTCGTGAAGGCGGCTGGCTCTACCTTGCCAAAATTCAAAACGAATAGCATGGATAGAAAAGCCTCCCCAATGGTCGGGGCGGTGAATTCTTTTCCCTTCAAATTGCTGCGTCCAATGAGCAAAATTATGCTCCAGAGCTTTTCGGTCAGCAAGCACAGCACTTTGCTCAGAAGCCCAGGCACCAATTTTACTTTCTTCAGGTCGAGAGTGAAAATAGGTGTCACTTACGCTGGCAGGCACTTTCTTCACCGTCCCTTCTATGCGCACCTGCCGCTCGAGATGTGGCCAATAAAAGGTGGCCGCCACCTTGGCGTTCTCGCTCATTTCCTTTGCTTTCGAACTGTTGTAATTGGTGTAAAAAACGAATCGCCCCTCTTCTATTCCTTTCAACAACACTACCCGTCCGTGTGGCTGCCCTTCGGCATCACAGGTGCTCAGCACAAAGGCGTTGGCTTCCAGTTCGTCATAATGCATGATTTGTTCAAACCATTCTACGAACTGATCTAAGGGATTCTCTTTCAAGTCATGTACATCAAGGCTGGCTTTGATGTAATCTTTTCGCATGTGTGACAATTTATCCATAAGTACTCTTTCGGGTTCATCAATTTTGCCCTACGAAACTATTGCTTTTTAAGTACCTCTTAATACGACTTTTGTCATGGCCAAATTTTGGTTTGTTCTTTTTACATGGCTTGCCCTAAGCTCTTGCAAGCAAAATGAAAATTCGCAAATCGCGCCGCACAACCCTAGCGAAGCGCTTGAGCTCATTTTAGCCGGAAACGAACGCTTTGCTCAGGACAAACCCCTCCATCCTGATCAAAGCAAAAAGAGAATTAAGGAAATCACGAGCAGCCAACATCCCTTTGCCATTGTCATTTCTTGTAGCGATTCGCGCGTGCCACCCGAACTGGTTTTGGATCAAGGCCTTGGCGATTTGTTTGTAATTAGGACTGCGGGTAATATCATTGGTGAATATGAAATGGGAAGTATCGTATATGCTCTGGAACATTTCAACAGTCCATTAATTATGGTGATAGGTCATGAGGACTGCGGCGCAATAAAAGCCTATGTGAACCACATGGATGAACATTTACCGGGTAGAACGCAGTGTATTATTGAATACTTAAAGAACGAGCCGGAAGAGCAAGCGCTAGACAAGAATTCACCTAATTTTATAGATGCTGCGGTGAGGGCAAATATTCAGCATGGAGTTGGAGTTATAAAGAAGATGGATACCTCAATAACCAAGCTAATTTCTACTGACAATCTCAAAATAGTTGGAGCCATTTACCACATGGAAAGCGGAAAAATAGAACTACTACCCGAATGCGAATGAATCCGGAGTTTAGGCCAAAATTCTTTGATATCATTCAAAATGGTATTGGCAAGGAGCAGTTTCGAAAGGATGTTTTATCAGGAATTATTGTCGGGATAGTAGCACTTCCGTTGGCAATCGCTTTTGCCATTGCCTCCGGGGTTTCACCCGAAAAAGGATTGATAACGGCCATCATTGGCGGATTTATAATCTCCGTGCTCGGTGGTAGCAGGGTGCAAATAGGTGGACCTACCGGAGCATTTATCGTCATAGTGTTTGGCATTGTAGCCGAATTTGGGGTTGAAGGCTTGATACTGGCTACTTTTATGGCAGGTTTCTTTCTTATAGCAATGGGCTTAGCTCGTTTTGGTGCATTGCTTAAATTTATTCCATATCCACTTATTGTGGGATTTACTTCCGGAATTGCGGTCATTATATTTTCTTCTCAAGTCAAAGATTTTCTTGGTTTGGAAATGAGCACGGTGCCCGTTGGCTTTATTGAAAAATGGACTGCAATGGGGGCTGAGATCAATAGCATTAACCTAATGGCTATTGGATTAGGACTAGGCACAGTGGTGATTACTACCCAGTTCAAGCGCTTGACAACCAAGGTGCCGGGTGCCATCATAGCCATATTAGTTTCTTCGGCATTCGTTCATTTCTTTCAAATTCCTGTTGAGACCATACAATCGAAATTTGGTGAAATTCCGAATACCTTTCCTGCGTTAGCCCTTCCATCTATTGACTTTCATTCCATACAATCACTCATTGGACCGGCGCTGGCAATAGCGCTGCTAGGTGCCATTGAATCTATGCTCTCGGCTGTGGTGGCTGATGGTATGATAGGAAGCCGCCACCGACCAAATGCCGAACTGGTGGCACAGGGAACGGCAAATATTTTCTCCGCTCTTCTGGGTGGGATTCCAGCCACAGGGGCCATAGCCCGCACCGCAACGAATGTTAAGAATGGCGGGCGCACACCAATTGCCGGTATTACCCACGCCCTTGTTCTACTTCTCATAATGCTCGTACTGGCCCCTTATGCGAAACTGATTCCTATGGCCACCTTGGCAGGCATACTGATGGTTGTTGCCTACAATATGAGCGAGTTCCAGCATTTCAAAAAGCTACTAAAAAGCGCTTCAGGCGATATTCTAATCTTGCTTTCCACCTTCCTCCTCACGGTTCTATTCGATCTAGTTATCGCAATTGAAGTAGGTTTAGTGCTGTCTAGTTTCATTGTGGTAAAAAGAATGAGTGAAAGTATGCGAATCAGCCCTTTCACTTCAATAAAGTTGGATATTGGTAAAGCCGAGGTGTTGTTTGAAGACGAGCTCAAAAGTATTCCAAAAGACGTATTGCTCTATGAAATCAATGGGCCGTTGTTTTTTGGAGCCGCACAGCAATTTCAAGATGCCCTTTCGAATATAAATGCCGTGCCGAGGGCTGTGGTCATTCGAATGCGACATGTACCATTTATTGATGCTACTGGCATCAACAGCCTGAAGGAAGTGATTCAAAACTTCCGTAAAAAAGAAATTATTGTTGTCATTTCCGGTGCCAGCGCAGAACTTAAAACCAGCTTTCTGAAGTCCTCGCTTCACGACGTGATTCCAATAGAAAATATACAGCCCGACATCAATGCCTCCTTAGACCGGGTGTCAGAAATTCTTAAAAAATAGATTTCGGACTTTTCGCTTTCTGTTGTTTTATTACTTTAGGACGGAAACAGAAGGCACATGATCCACGAAAAGAAAACAGTTGAAATAGGCGACTTTTTGGTTGCCCAGCCATTGTTGAATGACTCAAACTTCAACCGCACGGTGGTGCTCGTTGCCGAACATAGCACCGAAGATGGCACCATTGGCTTTGTGCTGAACCGCGCCATGGAGCTTAGGTTACACGAAGTGATAGGAGGTGTGGAGCCATGCGACCATTTGGTGTATTACGGCGGCCCTGTGCAACAAGACAATCTTTTCTTTATCCATAGCCTGGGAGCATTGATTCCCGATTCAACACCAATAAATGAAAAGCTTTTTTGGGGAGGCGATTTTGAAGTGCTACGAAAAATGATTGCCGAAGGTGAGATTGGCACCCATCAAGTGCGTTTTTTACTCGGTTACAGCGGCTGGGGCGAAAATCAATTGGCCGCGGAATTAGAAGAAAAATCGTGGATAGTTGTTCCTGAAAACACCATCAATCCACTAACAGAGAACAGCGAAATGATGTGGAAAAACGTACTGCTGAGAATGGAGAATGATAAGCGGATATGGGCAAACATGCCTCAAAACCCTATATTAAACTGATCCTTTCATTCATCCAGCCAACGGCCTTTTCGGCCAGATGTCTTTCGTAGGTCTTTTTCCTGAACTGCCCCACCCATTTTATTCCGCCCACGGCATTGGTAAGCCACACCTCATCCGCACGTTGGAGCTCGAAAGGGACAAGCTCGGTTTCGATCACTTCAACGCCATTTTTCTTAAGCACATCAATCAGGTTTTTTCGAAACACGCCTTTCACCGGTCCTTCGGTCAATGCCGGAGTGTACACTTTGCCGTCCTGAACCAAAAAGAGATTACTACTCACGCCTTCCACCATTCGTTTGTGCTCGTTAAGCAAAATCACATCCCCGTAGTTGTTCTCCTTGGCAAAAATACCTGCAACGATATACACCTGTGCGTTGGTGCTCTTCAGGTTTGAAAGCAGCCCCGTAGGTTTTTGATGCTCTTGAAATAGTTGAATGTGCAATCCAAGTTCATTCAGTTGGTATGCTTCCGCAATCCATGGTTCGCTTTCTATTATGTATTCCACCTCCTTTGAAATAGGTGTATAAAGGCCACCCGCTTTGCGGTAAACGTATATTCTAACCCTAGCACTCTTATTTTTCTCAACGGTACGAAGGACCTCTTCTTCTAAAAACTCCGGGGTGAAGGTGGTGGGAATCTCCAATCGCAGCACGCGCATATCGCCCATTAATCGAAAGTAATGGTCTTCCCAAAACCAGATTTTTCCGTCCACCACCCTTAGCGATTCCATCACTCCGTCGGCATAGCTGAAGGCGCGATTGGGATAAGGCAACTGAAAATCCTGAGCTTGAAATAGCGTTCCGTTATAGTTGATCATGTATTCCGGCTTTGAATAAATCTGTGTTCGAATCAACCAATACTCCCTTCACTCCTACTCTGGCGGCAGCTTCCATATCCCTTTCTCTATCGCCTATCATCACACAGTTTTCGGGCAATGTTCCATATCGTGCCAAGGCCTTTTCTAGCATTATTGAGTCGGGTTTCCGGCTGAGCGAAAGGGTCTGATCGGGATGGTATGGACTGTAGTAAATCTCCAGTAGCGGAATTCTGTTCTTTTCAAATTCCTTTCTAATCATTTGATTCAGCGCATCTACCTCCTTATGTCCGTAAAGGCCCTTCGAAATTCCTCCTTGATTCGTTATCAAAATGGTTACATATCCGAGTTCAACGGCTTTTTTCAGAAAAGGAAAAAGACCGGGCACAAACTCAAATTGCTCAGGCTGGTAGACGTAATTGCCTACTTCCATATTCACCACTCCGTCGCGGTCGAGAAAGAGAATTTTATTGGTCATAAAAAAAGCCTCCGTCCGCCTATAGCGGACCGGAGGCCCCAAAACTATTGAATTGATGCGGTATTAGCGCACTGAGAATTTCTTCACTACCGTGTTTCCGTCGCTCAAAGTGATTTGTGCCACGTAAACCCCTGTGCTCAATCCGGTAAGGTCAAGACGAATATTCTTGCCATAAGCTTCAAAACTGCGAATCACTTGTCCCAAATGATTGATTACAACAACGGTGGCAAGGTCTTGCTTCAGGTTGTTCAGCTCTACTACCACATAATCCCCTGCAGGAACAGGGTACAATTGTGTTCCGTTGTTCAACACTTCCGATTCTTCTACTGAGAAAACTTCAAATCCAGGAAGTTGTAATGCTACCATAACACGAGGAATAAGGTAGCCTTGGATACTGTCAATATAAGCCAAGCCTTGTGCTGCGCCCATTCCCGGGTTCGAAGCCATACCACCTGCATG
>CAZBBV010000081.1:0-7442 GCA_964490025.1 uncultured Cryomorphaceae bacterium
TCGTTTAATTTAAAATTTTCAGTTATCCTTATTCACTTGCTGATTGGTTTAATAACTATCATTCCTACAGCATGTCAAGCGAACCAAGGCGATTCAATTATGAACCCGGATGGCTTGTTCTTGCCAAATGAATTAGAGGAGCTTAACTCAATCGTTAATAGTTTTGATGCAGCCTTGATGGATTCTTACTCTGTGGATTCTTTTATCCGTGCATATAAAGCATATATAAAAGAAATCTATTTAATTGCAGATCAAGGGCAAGAACTTAAATACTATAAGGAAATAGAATCTGTATTTCGAGACGCTATGGAAACTGACATTTCAAATGAGGTATGGTGGCTTGATACTTCTTCCCAAAAAGGCAGTTTAAAGGTAAACATCAATTGTAGTGGAAAGTATATGATATATTTACAAAAGGTTGGTAAGAGCTATCCATTTATAAATACTTATGCTCAAGAACTCTTAAAACGCCAAGACGCGGGTTCTGCAATTATACTTAATGCTTTTGCTATGAATTCTGAGAATTTTGATTTTTCAGATAGGAATATCCGATTGATTTTTACAATTCATTATTTGACTTTTTACAACTTATAATCAGTAATGTTCCTTAAATAGACTTTTAAATCAAGAAATGCATCCTGCCTATGGCAGGTTTAATTTGCCCAGCGCTAGCGCAAGCGTCCTCTCATGCGCCCTTCCTGAAAGAAACCAAATGAAGGCAGCTCATAATCCACGAAAGAACTAGTTTTGGGTTTTGCATCATCCATGAACCCATTCCCTAAAGCCCACTTGCCCGAATCTACATGGATCCGGCTGCTGTTTTGGTTTTTATTGCTGCTTGTCTTTTCGCTTTCCTTCTATCTCTACAGCCCCGTGTACTACACCGGGCTCAATTCCGATTACGCCCTGCATGCTCTCATGGCCGAAGACTTTCGCCTGCCGGAAGACCTATACATCTGGGGCGAAAACCGCATTGGCAGCCTGCTGCCCATGTTGGCAGTTCCGCTGGTTAAGCTGGGCCTCACCGGCCTTTGGGCCATGAGCGTGGTTCAATACACAGTGCTCTTGCTCAGTTTTTTCATCTGGCAGTCGTTTTTCAGAAGCCTCTGGATCAAACTCGCCTTGATGTTCATGCTGCTTATCCCCATCTACCCCTGGCAGGAGTTTGTGATGATCTCCCATCCGGTTACACTATTCGTTTTCTTTTTTGGCTTGTTGGCGCTCTTATTTGAAAAGGCGAAAGCAAAAATTGCCTTAGGTGCGTTTTCCACGCGCGACTATTGGTTGGCTGCTTCTGTGGGCTTTGTGGGCCTCTGGAGCACCGAGCAATTGCTGGTTCCCATGGGCTTGTTGTGGCTTGTGCTGCTTTTCCCCAATGGACGTAAAGACCTTTCAGGCCTCTGGCGCAGACTTCGTAGTGATGAAACAATTAGAAGGATTGCGCTTTTGCCCATTCCCGTTTTTATAGGAATCGCCGCGTTAAAGCTTGCCTTTGTCCAGCGCACACGGGCCAATTTTTCAAAATTCGTCACACCCGCCGAGTTTGTCGATCAATTTGGGCTGATCATTTTCCGGCTCAAGAAGGTCCTGAGTTTCGATCATTACCTCTGGCTTTCCGTATTCACCTGGTTGTGTGTGCTCTCCATCTTGCTCTTGCTTGTGGTTTTCATTCAGAAAAAGTCGTTTTCAAAAGCAAAGGCCGAAAGCAATGCCGTTCCTGATACTTTATTCCTGCTTACAGCGGCCGCCATGTTTCTCATGGTTTTGCTTTCCAAATGGGTGCTGGTCAATTTCACCGAGCCGCGCTACTTCGTGCCGGTGGTATTTTCTATGGCTATTTTTCTATTCAAGAAGGCAGAGAACACTAAGCTTTCATTCGCATTTGCGTTTCTCATGGCCTTTGGTGCTTTCACGGCGTTCGCTCAAATCCGGTTTTATAACACAACAGACGACACCCTTATTCGTCGCAGGAAATTGGTGGAGAAACTCGAAATCACAACACCTACAGGCATTGTTGCCTCTTACTGGTTTGCCTACCTAAGCGGCGCGGTGCACAGCCCCATGGCCTTGGCAACCGTTTTCCCGGGCGACAATTGCCGCAATCCGCATCAAGTGGACGAAGTGCTTTCGAAACCTGAAATTGTGCTGATCAACAACCTTTGGCAAGGCGAACTAACGGACACCATGCACATGTATTCCAGAACCTTGGTGGCCATAGCCCCCTATCAGGTAGATGGCTTGTTGTATTACCGCAGGTACAGGGTTCTCGGCGTAGAGTCTACAAAGTGATTTTTCAGTTGGCGGCAATGCTTTACCTTCACCCCCATGTACCGATTAGCCCTTTTCCTGTTTTTGCTCGTGCCACAATTATTATTGGCACAGGGCAAACCCGCGTCCAAAGACCAGCTGATACTCGAATTCTCGCAAGAATCGTGGCTCAATGCGCCGGAAGAAATCCAAACCGAGTGGTACAGCTGGGGCATTGGCCTTAATTTTTACAAGGACCTTATTATCAATAAGAATTGGAGCGTTGCACCGGGTGTTTCCGTTTTGTTTCACAACGTCTATTCCAACTACCGCTTTCGCAGAGATGAGAATACGGGCCAAAGCATTTATGAAATTCTGCCGGAGGATTCCTACAAGGTCAACAAGATCGTAACGCAGTATATCGACATTCCATTGGAAATCCGCTTTAGAAGTAAGCCGGACGATTTTGGTCGGTTTTTACGCATCTATGCCGGCGGAAAAGTGGGCTACAACGTAAGTAGTTTCAGCAAATACGTGGACGACAACCTAAAGGTGAAGCACTACAATTTGGCCGAACTCAACGAACTGCGTTATGGCCTCACCCTCAGGGTTTCCTATTCCTTCGTTGGCGTGCATGTGTATTATTCGCTTTCCGAACTGTTTCAGGAAAATGGCCCCATGCAGGGCATGACGCCACTTTCGGTGGGCATCAGCTTCTTCGGACTGTAGCCTACAGCAGAACCAAAGGCAGCAGCACACTGCCAAAGCCCACAAAATATCCGAGATAAATTTCTGTTGGTTCGTGCGATTCGAGGTAGAGCCGCGCACTTCCCACCGCTCCCGACAAGGCGAAGAATACAGCCAATACCGGAAAAGGCACCATGCCATAGAGCATGGCCAGCGCCAACAACAAGCCGGTAACACCGCCCATACCGATCATGTGTATGCTGATTTTCATTCGGTAATTGATGAACAATGCCAACAGCGCAGCCACTGCAATGCCCAGGAAATACAATTGATATTCGGGCGGGAGGCCAATGCGCGAAACAAAACGGTTGGTGGCCAAATACAAAAAAGAGCTCAACAGCAATGGCAGCCTCCTTTCGAAGCTGCTGGGCATTTCAAGGTTTTGTATTCCCTTGTAAATAAGCAGTAAAAAAATTATGACCGCCGGTAGAACATACGTGCCAATAAAGGTGACCAGCAGCAAGTAGTAGAGCAGGGAAGATGGAATTCGGTCGGGCGAATGGGCAAAAAGGAACAAAAGCCCAATGCAGGGCATCACGAGCGGATGGAGGGTGTAGGACAGGAATTGCGAAATCCTTCGCATGGTCAGAGTTCTTTCCTGAGGCGGGCCACCGGAATGTTGAGTTGCTCGCGGTATTTGGCCACCGTGCGTCGGGCAATCGGGAAGCCTTCGTTTTTCAAGGCTTCGGCCAACGCCTCGTCGGTAATGGGCTTCGATTTGTCTTCGTCTTCAATCAGGTCTTGAAGTATTTTCTTGATTTTCTTGGTCGAAACTTCCTCCCCATCTTCATTGGTCATGCTCTCGCTAAAGAAGGACTTAAGCAAGTGTGTTCCATAGGGCGACTGCACATATTTGCTGGAGGCCACGCGCGAAATGGTGCTGATGTCCATGCCCACCTCGTCGGCAATGTCTTTCAAAATCATGGGTTGCAGCTTGCGCTCATCACCGCTCAAGAAATAGTCTTTCTGGTAGTTCATGATGGAGTGCATGGTGAGGTAAAGCGTTTGCTGCCGTTGCTTGATGGCATCAATAAACCACTTGGCCGAATCGAGTTTTTGCTTCACAAACAAAACGGCCTCCTTTTGCGAGCGCGAAGCCTCTTCTTTGTTCACCTGATAGGCTTTGAGCATTTCCTTATAGTCTTGGCTAATGTTCAGCTCGGGCGCATTTCTGCTGTTTAGGTTCAGGCTCAGTTTGCCTTCTTCAATGGTGATGTAGAAATCGGGAACTATAACCTGCGCACCGGGACTTTTCTCATCAATCGATCCTCCGGGCTTAGGGTTCAGTTTCAGAATCTCGTCCACGGCACTTTTCAGTTGCTCTTCAGTGGCGTTTAGTTTTCGGAGAATTTTCTCGTAGTGCTTTCGGGTAAATTCTTCGAAGCATTGATCTATGATGTTGATGGCCAGAACAACATCCGGGCTATGTGTTTTTCGCTCGAGCTGAAGCAGCAAACATTCCTGCAAATCGCGCGCGCCTACACCTGCCGGATCAAGACTTTGAATGAGCTTCAATGCTTCTTCCAGGTCTCGTTCGCTCACGTCCATGTTTCTCGAAAAGGCCAGGTCGTCCACTATACTGGTCAAGTCGCGGCGCAGATAGCCGTCGTCTTCCAGATTGCCAATGAGGTATTCGGCCAAATCCTTGTTTTTCTGATTGGCCAGCGCAATGTCGAGTTGTTGTTTGAGCGATTCGGTGAAGGTGTTCAAAGCCGCAAACTGGTAGCGCGGCTCTTCGTCGTCGTCGCTGTAGTTGTTGGCCTGCAGCTTGTAGCTGGGCGTTTCGTCGTCACTCAGGTATTGGTCAATGTCTATGTGCTCTGATTCGATAAACCCTTCATCCTCATCTTCGAATTCATCATACTCCTCACTCGGGGCTTCTTCAAAGTCTTGGGTGGGTTCTTCCAGTGCGGGATTTTCTTCTATCTCTTGCTTAATGCGTTGTTCGAGGGCCTGCAAGGGCAGCTGTATAAGCTTCATCAGCTGAATTTGCTGAGGCGATAGCTTCTGTTGTAGCTTCTGTTGTAGACTCTGTTTTAGCATGGGGTGTGTTAGGTTTCCGTTGGCGCAGCCAAATACCGTACCGTTGGGCCAAAAATAGCAGAACTTATCTTAGAACTCTGCATTCTTTGGGGCTCGGGGAAAAGGAATCACGTCGCGGATATTTCCCATTCCGGTAATGAACTGCACCATACGTTCGAAACCCAATCCGAAGCCCGCATGTTCGCAGGTTCCGAATTTTCTGGTTTCCAAATACCACCATACCTCCTCTTCGTGAATGCCGAACTCTTTCACCTTTTGCAAGAGCTTGTCGTAGCGCTCCTCGCGTTGCGATCCGCCCACTATTTCGCCAATGCCGGGGAAAAGGATGTCCATGGCGGCCACGGTTTTGCCGTCTTCGTTTTGGCGCATGTAGAATGCCTTGATGGCCGCAGGATAATTGTATAGGATAACCGGCTTTTTGAAATGCTTTTCTACCAGAAAGCGTTCGTGTTCGCTCTGTAGGTCCACGCCCCAACTCTCCACCGGATATTTGAACTGCCCTTTTTTGTTGGGCTTGCTTTCTTTCAGAATTTCAATGGCTTCGGTGTAACTCAGCCGCTCAAAGTCGTTTTCCAAAACGAATTTCAGGCGGTCCAATAGCCCCAGTTCGCTGCGCTCGTTTTGCGGCTTCTGCTTGTCTTCTTCAGCCGCGCGTTGGTCGAGAAAGGCCAGGTCTTCCGCGCAATTGTTCAACACATGGCGGATGATGGACTTGAGAAAATCTTCGGCCAAGTCCATGTTGTCGC
Organism: uncultured Cryomorphaceae bacterium; assembly: GCA_964490025.1. Classification (GTDB taxonomy): domain Bacteria; phylum Bacteroidota; class Bacteroidia; order Flavobacteriales; family ECT2AJA-044; genus CAZBBV01. The sequence continues at coordinate 5,784 of CAZBBV010000081.1, forward strand.
GCAGATTATAGAAAGCCATCTCGGGCTCTATCATCCAAAACTCGGCAAGGTGGCGGCTGGTGTTGCTGTTTTCGGCTCTAAACGTTGGCCCGAAGGTGTAAACCTCCGAAAGTGCTAAGGCACCCAGTTCGGCCTCCAACTGTCCGCTCACGGTGAGGCGGGTATTCTTTCCGAAAAAGTCTTCTTTCCAGTTGATGCTTCCGTCTTCATTTCTTGGCGGATTTTCGAGCGGAAGGGTGGTCACGGTAAACATCTCGCCGGCGCCTTCAGCATCCGATCCGGTAATGATGGGCGCATGCAAATACACAAAACCGCGCTTGTGAAAATATTCATGAATGGCAAAGGCAGCATGGTGGCGCACACGGAGAATGGCGCTAAAAGTGTTCGTCCGCGGACGCAAATGGGCTATTTCTCTTAGAAATTCGAGCGAGTGCTTTTTGGGTTGCAAGGGATATTTCTCCGGGTCGGCGTCGCCCAATATTTCTATTTGCGAAACATTCAGTTCAATGCTTTGCCCTTTACCCAACGACTCCACGAGCACGCCTTGTATTGCCACACTGGCTCCGGTGGTAATACGCCTTAAGGTCTCTTCAGCTGTGTTTTCAAAATCGATCACGCATTGCAGCGTGGCCATGCAACTTCCGTCGTTGAGTGCCAGGAAGCGGTTGCTGCGAAAGGTGCGCACCCATCCTTTTACCACATAGGTCTTTCCTACTACAGGTGCGTCAATGATCTGCTTAATTTTTGTCCTCTTTTCCATCTTTTTCAGTGCTTTCAGGCTGCAAAAGAAGGATAATTCTAATGCCCTCACAACCACGCATTCAAGAAATTGAAAGCTTAGCCAAATGTTAAATTTTACGCATTGGAAACATTTTAACACTCATATCGTTTCCTGTGTGGCAAATGAAAATACATTTGCACCCGAATTATGGAAGAGTCGAAAAATAAGATTGCCCAGGATGCACTTCAGTTGTTTCTGAAACTGGGCGTGCGCAGTGTGACCATGGATGACGTGTCCAGCCAATTGGGCATCAGCAAAAAAACCGTTTATAAATACTTCGCCAACAAACCGGAGTTGATCGATTATGCCTTTCACATCTACTTCGAGCAGATCATTGAAATCATGACCGGCGTGCATGAGCGGAGCAGAAACGCCATTGACGAGCTTTTCGAAATGGATGAGGTGATGTGTTCGCTCACCCGTAGTTGGCATCCCGGTGTTCTTTTTCAATTGAGAAAATATTACCCCGAAACCTGGGCCACAATTGAGCGCCGACGCAGCGAATCCATCATGCATTTCGTGCGAGAGAATTTGCTCAGTGGCATTGAAGCGGGTTTGTACCGACCAGAAATTAAGGTGGACATCATTACGGAGCTGTACATGTCCAAGACGACCATCTTTATCAACAAAGATTTTTTCCAAAACACCTCATTCAGCCTGGCGGATGTGGCCACCGAGAACCTGGAATACCACATGCGCGGTATCACTACCCCTAAAGGATTGAAATACTTCGAATCGAAAATCAAAGACCGAATCTTATGCAAATAGTTAAAAAAATCCTCCTGCTTGCCGTATTCAGCGGACTGACGGCGCAAGCACAGCAAAGTTTCAGCCTCGAACAAGCCGTGACCTATGCGCAAGAGCATAGTTATCTGGCG
>CAZBBV010000082.1:0-7416 GCA_964490025.1 uncultured Cryomorphaceae bacterium
TGAGCATACCGGGCGAGGCTAGTCCGGAGATTCCTCGTCCCGGCGACCCCAAATGGTCGGGCCTAACACTGCCCTGGATGGCGCATGGCTATGCCGTTCGTCTTACACCCCTGCAAATACTGGCTTTCTACAACGCCATAGCCAATGACGGAACATTGTTGCGCCCTTATTTCGTTGATCGATTGGAGGTGGATGGAAAGGTAATTCGCCAGATGCATCCCAAGGTGCTCAACAGCAGTATATGCTCAGAGAGCACCCTGCGAAAAGTGCAAGCGCTGCTGGTAGGAGTGGTGGAAAACGGCACGGCTACCAACATTAAATCAGCTACGCTTTCCATGGCCGGAAAAACCGGAACCTGCAAGCTGGAATATTGGAAGCCGGAGTTGAAAGACTATCAGGCCTCTTTTGCCGGCTACTTTCCTGCGGACAAGCCGAAGTATTCCTGCATAGTGGTGGTCACCAAGCCAAGATATGATTTAGGCTATTACGGCAATGTGGTGGCAGCTCCGGTTTTCGGAGAGCTAGCCCAAAAGGTGATGGCCTATCAGCCCGATTACCCACAGCATATAAATGGAAATACAGAATTCCCCATGGCGGGTGATGTGACCATGCCTTCAGACGATTTGAAGAACATTTCAGACTGGCTATGGGAAGAAAGTCCTGAAACCAGTGGCACAGGGATGATGGCGGTTCATTTCCAGACAGAGCAGCCAAGGGTGAAAAGCGCCGTAGTGGCCACCGACCGCATGCCCGATCTGCGTGGTATGTCCATTAGCAAAGCCATTCCAATTGCCGAAAATCTGGGACTTGAGGTGGAATACAATGGGCATGGCAAGGTGGTGGAGCAGAGCATTGCTCCGGGAGAATCATTGAACAACAAGAAACAACTAAAAGTGAGAGCCGCGATATGAGGGTGCTGCGCGACATATTATACAAAGTGCCGGTGGAAGAAATTTCAGGAACCACCAATCTGGCCATCACAGAAATAGCCTTCGACTCGAGAAAGGTGAAAAAGGACGGCCTTTTTGTGGCGGTACGCGGCACCAATTCCGACGGGCACGAGTACATCCCGGCGGTGGTAAAGGCAGGCGTGAAAGCTGTGGTTTGCGAGCAATTACCGGAACTTTTGACCGAAGGCGTGACCTACGTTAAAGTCACAAATGCCAGATTGGCCTTGGCCATGATGGCTTCGGCCTACTACGACCACCCCTCAGCAGAACTAAAAGTAGTGGCTGTGACCGGCACGAATGGAAAGACCACAGTAGCTTCATTGCTGTATCAGCTCTTCACCATTCTGGGTTATGAGGTGGGCTTACTTTCCACAGTGGTAAACCGCATTGGCAAAAAAACCTTAGAAGCCACCCATACCACGCCCGACCCGATCAGTCTGCAAAGCACGCTGCGCATGATGGTGGACAAAGGCTGTAAGTTCTGCTTTATGGAAGCCAGCTCACATGCGCTCGATCAAGACCGTATGGCGGGCGTGCAATTGGCGGGGGCGGCATTTACCAACCTTACCCACGACCACCTGGATTATCACAAGACTTTTAACGAGTATCTGAAAGCGAAAAAGCGCTTGTTCGACCAGCTCAGTTCGAAAGCCTTTGCGCTAATGAATGCTGATGACAAGTATGCCGAGCACATGTTGCACCACTGCAAGGCCAAGGTGCATTACTACTCGCTGCGAACAGATGCCGATTACAAAGGAAAGGTGCTGGACAATGCTTTTGAAGGCTTGCACATGACCCTGAACGGCAAAGAACTCTACAGCCGACTGATTGGGTCTTTCAATGCATACAACCTTTTGGCGGTGGCGGGTATAGCCATTTTGCTCGGCCAGGATGAGATGCAGGTGCTCACCGCTATCAGTTCGGTGAATTCGGCCGAAGGTAGGTTCCAGTACTTCCGGACACCTAAGCAAGTAACAGCAATAGTTGACTACGCCCACACGCCGGATGCTTTGGCCAATGTGTTGAGCACCATCAACGACTTGCGCCAAAAGGGGCAGCGCATCATTACTGTGGTGGGCTGTGGCGGCGATCGCGACAAGAGCAAACGCCCTGAAATGGCGCGCATTGCGGTGAGCCAGTCCGATAAAGTTTTTCTCACCTCCGACAATCCGCGCAGCGAAGCGCCGGAGGAAATCATAGAGCAGATGCGCAAAGGCGTGCCTGCCGAAGGAGTGTATAAAGTATTGTCTATAACCGACAGACGAGAGGCAATTCGCGCCGCTGCACAGTGGTGCGAGCCGGGCGACATAGTGTTGGTTGCCGGCAAAGGACACGAGAAGTACCAAGAAATACAAGGGGTGAAGCACCCATTCGACGACTATCAAATTCTTCAGGAAGCCTTTAAAGAAATACGATAATGCTGTACTACCTATTTACCTACCTCGACCAAACCTTCGACTTCCCCGGAGCAGGTGTGTTTCAATACATCACCTTTCGGGCGGCAATGGCGGTGATCACGTCTTTGCTCATTTCGCTGGTGTTTGGCAAAAAGATCATTCGCTTTATCCAGAGCCTGCAGGTGGGCGAAACCGTTCGCGACCTGGGTCTTGAGGGCCAAAAAGAGAAAGAAGGCACGCCAACCATGGGCGGATTGATCATTCTTTCGGCTATCCTTATCCCGACCCTTCTATTCGCCAAACTCAACAACATTTATGTCATCCTGCTCATCATCACCACCGTGTGGATGGGCTTCATTGGTTTTCTAGACGACTATATCAAGGTTTTCAAGCGCAATAAGCAAGGACTTCGGGGGAAATTTAAGGTAATGGGACAAGTGGGCTTGGGCATCATGGTGGGCTCCATTCTGTATTTCCATCCGGATGTGACCATTAAGGAAAAAACCCGCGAAACCCTTGTTCAGATTGAATCGGTGGACTTCAAGGCGCCACAGTTTAGCGAAGAAAAAAAGAGCCTGAAGACAACGATTCCTTTTTTCAAAAACAACGAACTGGACTACAACCAAATCTTAACAAAAGTGAATCCGGCATTAGAGGCCGGTGCTTTCATTTTCTTCTTGCTCATTGTCATTTTCATCATCACTGCCGTGTCCAATGGTGCCAATCTTACGGATGGTATTGATGGGCTTGCCACAGGCACTTCGGCCATTATTGGGGTCACGCTCGGCATTTTCGCCTATGTGAGCGGTAACATTTTCTTCTCTGATTATTTGAACATCATGTACATACCGCGCTCTGAAGAGATGGTAATCTTCATAGCGGCCTTTGTGGGTTCGTGTGTCGGTTTCTTATGGTACAATGCCTATCCGGCGCAAGTGTTCATGGGCGATACCGGCAGTTTGGCCCTCGGCGGCATCATTGCGGTGTTTGCCATTGCTATCCGCAAAGAATTGCTCATTCCTATCGTGTGCGGAATATTCCTGGTGGAAAACCTTTCGGTGATCATGCAGGTGACCTATTTCCGCTACACCAAAAGAAAATATGGCGAAGGGCGGCGAATTTTCAGGATGTCGCCGCTCCACCACCATTACCAAAAGCTTGGCTTTCATGAAAGCAAGATCGTAACCCGATTCTGGATTGTGGGCCTCATGCTGGCGGTGTTGGCTTTTGTAACCCTAAAACTGAGATAAGCATATGAAAATCGCAGTGCTTGGCGGTGGTGAAAGTGGTGTGGGTGCAGCTGTATTGGCGCATCTGCGCGGTCACGACGTGTGGCTGTCCGATTTGGGCACCATCAAGTCGAAACACCTACTCACGCTCGAAAAGCATGGCGTTCCTTTCGAACAAGGCATGCACAGCGAGGAGAGAATTTTGTCTGCCGACGAAGTAATCATCAGCCCGGGCATACCGCTTAAAGCGCCCATTGTGCAGCGCATTTTGGACAAAGGCATTCCTATCATCTCTGAGATAGAATTTGCGTGGCGCTACACAACTGCCACCTGCATAGCCATTACAGGCACCAACGGAAAGACCACCACAACACTGCTTACTTATCATTTACTAAAAAATGCAGGTCTTAATGTAGGCCTTGCCGGAAATGTGGGCCACAGCTTTGCCTATCAGGTGGCTACCGAGCAACACGATTGCTATGTGCTGGAGTTGAGCAGCTATCAGCTGGATGGTATTGTGACTTTCCGGCCCAAGATTGCTGTGCTGCTCAACATTTCGCCCGACCACATGGACCGCTACAACAACAGCATGGCCGCCTATGTGGAGAGCAAGTTCCGAATTACCAAGAACCAAGGTCCCACGGACTATTTCATATACAACCACGACGACCCCGAAATTCTGTCCTACCCGAAATGGGACAGCGTTCAGTCTACGCGAATGCCTGTAAGCATGAGCCCTCAAGAGGCTTTTGGCGCCTACTTAAGCCAAGACCAGATAAGCATAGTAACCCCTAATGATTCCATACATATGTCCATTTACGACCTAGCCCTCAACGGAAAACACAATGTTTTCAATTCCATGGCCGCCGGCCTTGCCGCCAAACTGCTCGACATCCGCAAGGAGAGCATCCGCGACAGCCTGGCCGATTTTCAACAAATAGAACACCGCTTGGAGCACGTGGTGGATGTGAATGGTGTGGAATACATCAACGACTCCAAGGCCACCAATGTGAACAGCACCTGGTATGCGTTGGAGAGCATGTCCAAGCCCGTGATTTGGATTTGCGGCGGTGTGGACAAAGGCAACGACTACGAGCAGCTGATTCCCTTGGTAAAGGATAAGGTGAAAGCCATCATTTGTCTTGGTACCGACAATTCCAAAATAATTAATGCCTTCTCCGGCGTTTTGGAAGTGATGGTGGAGACCAATGATATGGCGCGCGCGGTGAAGACAGCTTACAATCTATCCGACAAAAATGACGTGGTGCTGCTGTCGCCGGCCTGCGCCAGTTTCGACCTTTTTGAGAATTATGAAGATCGTGGAAACCAATTCAAACAAGCGGTAAGAGAACTGTAATGACCCGATTGATCAGCTATCTGGAAGGGAATAAATGGATTTGGGGAATTGTATTCCTCTTGTCCATCTTCTCGCTTTTGGTGGTGTATAGCGCCAGCAGCAATCTGGCTTATGCCCATCATGGCGGTAGCACATTTAGCATCCTTTCGCGCCACGCAATGTACATGGTAGGCGGTCTGCTTATCATGTATGCTGTTCATAAAGTCAATACGCGATTTCTGGTCAATCTGTCGCTCATTCTTCTGCCCTTTGCAGTGCTTTTTCTCGTGCTCACACTTTTCACCGGAACCACCATTGCTGATGCCAACGCCGCACGCTGGATTCGAATCCCATACATCAATGTGAACTTTCAAAGTTCGGAACTCGCCAAGATTGCCTTGATCATGTACGTAGCCCGCTATTTGGACATAGAGCGGGACTTTTTCTCCAATTTCAAGCGCACTTTCTGGCGACTGTATGTGCCCGTTTTCGGGGTTTGCATGCTCATTCTTCCGGCCAATTTTTCTACTGCGGCCATCCTTTTTGCCATCTGTTTTCTGCTGCTTTTCATAGGTCAATATCCCGGTAAATACTTGCTCCGCATGGTGGCCATTGCCTTCAGTGGTCTTGCACTTTTTGTGCTGGTGGTTTTGGCTTTTCCGAACATTAGTAATCGTGTAGACACCTGGAAATCGCGCATTGAGAACTTCGCCTCGCCCGACGAGGAAAGCAGCTATCAGGTGACCAAAGCGAAAACGGCCATTGCCACAGGGGGGCTATTTGGCAAAGGAGCAGGGAAAAGCACGCAAAAGAACTTCTTGCCCCAATCCACCTCCGATTTCATTTTTGCCATCATAGCAGAAGAATGGGGCTTTGTGGGCGCTGGCTTCTTGCTTTTGCTCTACCTCATGCTATTCGTTCAGGTGTTGCGCATAGCCTACAAGGCCGATTCATTATTTGGCGGTTTTCTAGTGCTCGGATTGGGTACCTTAATCATGACCCAGGCAATGGTAAACATGGGCGTTGCGGTGAGCATTTTCCCCGTTACCGGTCAGCCATTGCCTTTGGTGTCAACCGGGGGAACCAATATTTGGATGACCTGCGTGATGCTCGGGTTAATAGTGGCTTATAGCCGTAAGCCAAAACTCAACAACGAAATGATCCATGAAGCAGCCTAGGGTAATCATAAGCGGAGGAGGAACGGGAGGACACATCTTTCCGGCAGTGGCCATTGCCCAGGAAATTAAGGCGCGCTTTCCGGAGGCCGACATCTTATTTGTTGGTGCAAAAGGGCGCATGGAAATGGAGCGCGTGCCGAAAGCAGGTTTTCCAATAGAGGGTCTGTGGATAAGCGGCATTCAACGAAAACTCACGCTTAAGAATCTGATGTTTCCGCTAAAGCTCCTCTCCAGCTTGTGGAAGGCGAGACAGATTGTTTCACGCTTTAAGCCGGATGCGGCCATTGGCACCGGAGGCTATGCCAGCGGGCCATTGTTGCGAGCGGCGGCTGCCAAAGGCGTGCCCACACTTATTCAAGAGCAAAATTCATTTCCGGGCATTACCAATAAGTGGTTGGCACCCAAAGTGAACAAGATATGCGTGGCTTACGACGGCCTGGAGCGCTTTTTCCCAAAAGAGAAAATGGTGTTTACCGGCAATCCGGTGCGACAAGGGCTAGAGAAACAGAGCCTTGCTCAGAAAGAGGCCAAGGAAAGATTGGGCTTCGACCCGGACAAACCACTACTACTGAGCTTAGGTGGAAGCCTGGGCGCGCGCGCAGTCAATGAAGCGGTGGGCACCTGGGCAAAAGACTGGCTGCTGGAAGGCATTCAGATCTATTGGCAAGCGGGAAAGGGCTACTACCCCGAACTCAGCAAGCAATGGGACGGAGCGGAGAATTTGCTGCTCACCGAATTTATCGACGACATGCCGCTGGCCTATGCGGCTGCTGATTTAATTATTTCGAGAGCCGGTGCGGGAACCATTTCGGAGCTTTGTCTCGTTGGAAAGCCGGTCATCCTCATTCCCTCGCCCAATGTAGCCGAAGACCACCAAACCAAGAATGCGCTTTCGCTCAGTGAAAAAGGGGCAGCCATCCTCATTCGTGAGAAAGAACTTCCCATGGCCTTGAAAACCGAAGTAGAGCGCTGGCACAATCAACCCACTTTTTTCGTGGGTTACGGCAGTGAAATTGCCAAATTGGCCATGCCCCAAGCCACCGCCCAAATAGTAGACGAACTGGAAAAGATTTGGCGCTATGAAGGATAAGTGGGTCTATTTTCTGGGAATAGGGGGCATAGGCATGAGTGCCTTGGCGCGCTATTTTATGGCCAGCGGATTTCGCGTGGCTGGATACGACAAAACCCGAACTCCACTCACCGAAGAGCTGGAGAACGAAGGCGCGCAGGTGCACTATGAAGATAATATTTCACGCATTCCGGCGGAGGCCTTAGCACATCCCGATACGCTCTATATCTACACGCCGGCCATTTCCAGCGACCACA
>CAZBBV010000083.1:0-7288 GCA_964490025.1 uncultured Cryomorphaceae bacterium
TGGAACTTAAACAGATTTTCAAAATTCTCCCTGAGTGAGATCTGGTTTTGGTTTCTTTCAGTAAGGGCGCATAAGATGACGCTTGCCCCAGCTGCGTGGTCACTTAAATCCGGGCCGGCATTATGAGCCTAGATTATGCAAAATCCAAAACCAGCTTATTCTCGTTGGTGAATTCCACCACCGCCTGCTTGATGGCTTCTTTGTCGTAATAGCATTCGGTAAACAGTTCGTCTTGCGAGCCGTGTTCAATAAACTTATCCGGTATGCCCAGCATTTTCACCTTAGCGCTGTAGCCATTTTGGGCCATAAACTCCACCACCGCCGAGCCGAAACCGCCCAAAATACAACCGTCTTCCACGGTCACTATTCTGTCGAAGCGTTTGAAGATGTCGTGCAGCATGGCTTCATCCAGCGGTTTTGCAAAGCGCATATCGTAGTGGGCGGCGTAGATGCCTTCGCGTTGCAGTTCTTTCCATGCGTCTACCGCGTAGTTGCCTATGTGGCCAATGGTGAGGATGGCCACTTCGTCTCCTTCGGTAATCATGCGGCCTTTGCCCACAGGAATCAATTCCAAAGGCGTTCTCCAATTGGGCATCACACCCTCGCCACGTGGGTAACGAATAGTGAAAGGACCCGACTGTCCATACACACCTGTGTACATCATGTTGCGCAGCTCTTGCTCGTTCATGGGTGCGCACACCACCATGTTGGGTATGCAGCGCATGTAGGCAATATCGAAAGCACCGTGGTGCGTGGGCCCGTCGGAACCGGCCATGCCGGCGCGGTCAAGACAGAAAACCACATGCAGATTTTGCAGTGCCACGTCGTGTACCACTTGGTCGTATGCCCGTTGCATAAACGAGCTGTATATGTTGCAGAAAGGAATCAATCCTTGCGTGGCCATACCCGCACTGAAGGTAACGGCGTGCTGCTCGGCAATGCCCACATCAAAAGCGCGATCGGGCATTTGCTCCATCATAAACTTAAGGGAACAGCCTGTTGGCATGGCGGGTGTTACACCCACCACCTTTTCGTTCTCTTCCGCTATTTCAATAATCGTGTGGCCAAACACATCCTGGTATTTCGGAGCCTTTGGCCCTTTACTCTCTGATTTTATTATCTCGCCTGTTACTTTATCGAAAAGGCCGGGCGCATGCCATTTCGTTGGGCTTCCTTCTTCTGCGGGGCCGTAACCCTTTCCTTTCATGGTCAGGGTGTGCAATATTTTTGGTCCGGGAATGTCCTTCAGGTCGCGAAGCACATTCACCAGGTGGTTCACATCATGGCCGTCCACCGGGCCGAAATAGCGAAAGCCCAACGACTCGAACATGTTGCTTTCTTGCAGCAAGGCATTCTTAAACGCATGTTCAATATTCTGAACAATTTTCTGCGCATTCGGTCCGAATTTGCTCACTTTCCCCAACAGATTCCACACCTCATCCTTTACCTTGTTGTAGGTTTTTGAGGTGGCAATGTCCGTGAGATATTCTTTCAATGCACCCACATTGGGGTCAATGGACATGCAGTTGTCGTTGAGCACCACAATCATGTTGGTCTTGTCCCAACCCGCGTGGTTCATAGCTTCGTAGGCCATGCCGGCGGTCATGGCACCGTCGCCAATAACGGCTACAATCTGTCGGTCGTCGTTCTGCAATCGGTTGGCAATGCTCATGCCCACACCTGCGGAAATAGAGGTGCTGCTGTGGCCCACGCCAAAGGTGTCGTACACGCTTTCTGAGCGTTTCGGAAATCCGCTAATGCCTTTATAAATGCGGTTTGTGGGAAAAATATCTCTTCGTCCGGTCAATATTTTATGCCCATATGCCTGATGGCCCACATCCCAGATGAGCTGATCAATGGGGGTGTTGAAGACATAGTGCATGGCCACGGTAAGCTCCACCACGCCCAGGCTGGCACCGAAATGACCGCCTTTCACGCTCACCACATCAATGATGTATTGACGCAGTTCATCACATACCTGAATGAGTTGATCTTCCGAGAGATTCTTTAAATCGTCCGGGGAGTCAATCTTAGCGAGCAGAGGTCCGGGAATAAATTCCATAAAGAGGAGGTTCAGTTTTTATAGTCACAAAGAGCAGTAACGCGATTGAGGGTCAGGCTGTTCAAAAGAAAGGTTAAGAAACGAAGAAGCCCGCCATTTCGGCGGGCCTTCGAAAGGTTCGTTTAGCAATATTCTTCAAAAGCGTTGATCAGGTTTTCGGCAATCATCTGCGCCGGGCGACCTTCAATGTGGTGGCGCTCGATCATGTGTACCAGCTGGCCATTCTTAAATAAGGCAATGCTGGGAGAACTTGGCGGATAGGGAGCCATCATGGCACGTGCCTGATTCACGGCATCCACATCATTTCCGGCAAAAGCCGTGGTAATCAGATCGGGTTTCTTGCTGTTCTGTACGGCCATTTTCACCGCAGGACGTGCATTGGCTGCCGCGCAACCGCACACACTATTTATCATCACCAGCGTGGTTCCGGGGTTGTTTTTCACCGCGTCGTTCACCGCCTCAGCTGTTCTAAGCTCCTTAAAACCTACCTGTGTGAGGTCGTTTCGCATGGGAGCAATTAATTCTTCAGGATACATATTTGTTTGGTACTTTAATTGTTTGAAATCGAGTAGACAAATTTAGAGATAAAAAGTTCGAAACAAATCCCCAATAATCATGAGCCAAAGAATGCTTCTGCACATTTTCACCGCCACTTCTTTTTTTATGTTACTCCTTGTTTCGACAGCTTGCAGCGGCAGCCAAGAAAGCCACACGGGCACAACAGAAAAACAACAAGACACCAGAGTAACCCCCTACAACACAGACGCGAAAGACATGCCCAACCCTCAGTTTCCCAGCGATCAGCCTTTTGTAACGGTGAAAGGCTATCAAATACCGGTATTCAACACACCCACGTTGGGTGAAGCCATTGAAAAAGCCAAAGAGGTTTTAGGCCCGCGCTCGCACGGCTACCTGATGTGGAAGGACAAAATCTACAACTTCGAGGGAAAGGAAGTCAATCTGGACTAATCCCTTTTTTTCTTGAAAAAGTCGGAAATCAACCCTCCGCACTCCGCTTCCATAATTCCGCCCGTAGTTTCGGTGCGTGGATGAAGCTTCACGCCTTGCAGCTCGTAGCCTCTTTTCGGATCCCCTGCGCCATACACCACCCTTCCTATTTGCGACCAAAACAAGGCTCCGGCGCACATCACGCAGGGCTCGAGCGTCACATAGAGCGTACAATCAATCAAATATTTGGCGCCCAGAAAATTGGATGCCGCAGTAATGGCCTGCATTTCGGCGTGGGCGGTCACATCCGTAAGCGTTTCGGTCATGTTGTGTCCGCGGCCTATCACCTTGTTGTTTATCACCACCACCGCACCTACCGGCACTTCGTCTTTTTCTAATGCCTTATGGGCTTCCTTCAAGGCTTCGCGCATGAAGTATTCGTCTGAAAAAAGTTCAATATCCATGGCCTCTTGCTGTATACTTTACTCCCCGCTAACGTAAGGCTATTTTGTAGCTTTGCCGCTCTTCAAGAAAAAAGAAAAATGTACAGAACACATACTTGCGGGGCCCTTCGTGCGGCGAATATTGGCGAAAAAGTGACCCTGAGCGGATGGGTGCAGCGCAAAAGAGATTTGGGTGGCCTTACCTTCATTGATCTTCGCGACAGATATGGCATTACGCAACTTTCGTTCAACATGGAACTGCGTCCGGAGCTGTGCGAAAAAGCAAGAGAACTGGGTCGCGAATTTGTGGTGCAATGCCGCGGTAAAGTGCTGGAGCGCTCGAGCAAGAACAAGCAAATGCCCACAGGGGAAATAGAGATTGAAGCAGAGGAATTGATTATTCTGAACAGTAGCGAAGTTCCGCCCTTTACCATAGAGAATGAGACCGACGGCGGCGAAGACATTCGCATGAAATACCGCTATCTGGACATCCGTCGTGCTCCCGTGCGCAACAACCTGATGCTGCGCCACCGCATGTCGCTCGAGACAAGAAAATACTTGGACAGCCAAGGCTTTTTGGAAGTTGAAACGCCTTACCTGATAAAATCTACACCCGAAGGTGCGCGCGATTTTGTGGTGCCCAGCCGCATGAATGCAGGCGAATTTTACGCCCTGCCTCAATCGCCCCAAACCTTCAAGCAACTGCTGATGGTGGCGGGCATGGACAAGTACTACCAAATAGTGAAATGCTTCCGCGACGAGGACCTGCGCGCCGACCGACAGCCTGAATTCACGCAGATAGACTGCGAGATGAGCTTTGTGGAGCAAGAAGACATTCTACAGACTTTCGAAGGACTTATCCGCCATCTTTTTCAGGCCATTCATGGAAAAGACCTGGGCCATGTGCCCCGCATGAGCTACCAAGATGCCATGGACAAATACGGCAACGACAAGCCCGATATCCGCTTTGGCATGCACCTGTACCGTTTGGATGTATTGGTGAAAGGCAAAGGTTTCAAACTCTTCGACGAGGCAGATGCTATTTTTGGCATAAGCGTAAGCGGTGGCGCCGAAATGACCCGTAAAGAAATTGACGCATTGACCGATTGGGTGAAACGCCCGCAAATAGGCGCCGGTGGCCTCATTTGGTGCCGATATGCTGCCGACGGAAGCCTGAAATCGAGCGTGGATAAATTTTTTGACGAAAGCCAACTGAAGCATTGGGCCGAAACAACAGATGCCAAACCCGGCGATATGATTTTGGTGATGAGCGGCCCGCTGGAGCGCACCCGCAAAGCCATGAGCGAATTGCGATTGCATCTCGGAAATCAACTTGGCCTACGAAAAGCCAACGAGTTTGCCGCCCTATGGGTGACCGACTTTCCGCTTTTGGAATGGGACGAAGACAGCAAGCGCTACCACGCCATGCACCACCCCTTCACCTCGCCAAAACCGGAAGACATCAGCATGCTGAGCACCGACCCAGGCAATGTGCGCGCCAATGCCTACGACATGGTGCTGAATGGAAATGAGATAGGTGGTGGTTCCATCCGCATATTCGATCGCGAACTGCAAGAGAAAATGTTTGCCCTTCTTGGCTTTACACCCGAACAGGCGCAAAGTCAGTTTGGATTTTTGCTCAACGCCTTCCGCTACGGCGCTCCTCCCCACGGAGGTATTGCCTTCGGCTTCGACCGTTTGGTGGCCCTATTTGGCGGTGATGAAACCATTCGTGACTATATCGCCTTTCCGAAAAACAACTCCGGACGGGATGTGATGATAGACGCCCCTGCGCCCATTGACCTCGAACAGCTCAAAGAGTTGCACTTGAAAACAGATGTCAGAAACTAGCAAGACAGAGCGTTCCCTTCTGGGAAAATTTCTGTTGTGGAGGGCCAAAAACATCCCTCACCAACGCTTTGTGCTGCTGCTTTCGATTGTGGTGGGTGTTTTAGCCGGACTGGCAGCGGTAATCATCAAGTGGACCGTACACCTCGTTCAGCGCCTGCTGGAAAACCAAATCATAGCCAGTTACTACACTTTCTGGTACTTCCTGTTTCCCATTTTAGGCATTCTGTTGGTGGTCATCTTTGTGCGATATGCGGTGCGTCAGCCCGTGGGCCATGGTGTTTCGGGCGTGCTGTATGCCATTTCGAAAAACAACGGCATCATGAAGCGCTACCAGATGTTTGCCAGCATTGTAGCCAGTTCGCTCACCGTAGGCTTTGGTGGTAGCGTGGGGTTGGAGGGACCCACCATTACCGCCGGCACAGCCACAGGTAGTAACCTTGCACAGCTACTCCACCTCAACTACCGTACGCGCATTTTGCTCATTGGTTGCGCTGCGGCAGGCACTATGGCCGCCATCTTCAAGGCGCCCATTGCCGCTATCGTTTTCGCTATTGAGGTGTTTATGCTCGACCTCACTTTTGCCTCACTAGTGCCATTGCTTTTGGCCAGTGTGGCAGCAGTGCTCATTGGCTATGCCTTTCATGGAGAGGACTATATTCTCCCTTTCGTGGTGCAGGATGCTTTCGAAATGAACCAAATAGTGTGGTACGTCGCCTTCGGGTTGCTGTGTGGAATCATGAGTGTGTATTTCTCTGAGGTCTTCTTTTTTGTAGAAAAAAGCTTTAGCCGGCTCAAAGGTTGGGTAGCGCGACTGCTCATTGCCGGACTTATGCTCGGCTTGCTCATTTTCTTGTTTCCTCCATTGTTTGGCGAGGGCTTCAAAATGATCAACAGCCTACTAGCAGGCAATGAAACTATTTTGTTTGAAAACAGCTTGTTCAGCCACTACGAAGGCGAAATTGGCATGGTGCTGATCATTTTGGCTGCCGTGGTTTTGCTAAAAATATTTGCCACGGCACTCACCTTTGCCGCAGGCGGTGTTGGGGGGATTTTCGCGCCTACACTATTTATGGGCAGCGCCTTGGGTTATCTGTTCAGCAGAGCCGTAAATGCCTTCAGCAATTTCAGCATTCCGGTGAGCAACTTTACTTTGGTGGGTATGGCTGGTATTTTGGCCGGGGTGCTACACGCACCGCTCACCGCCATTTTCCTAATTGCCGAACTTACGGGCGGATATCAGTTGTTCATACCACTTATGGTCACCACGGGAATATCGTTTGCGCTATCAAGATCGTTGAGGCCGCATTCGGTGTACACCTCGCAGCTGGCCAAGCGCGGCGAATTGCTTACCCACCACAAAGACAAGCTGGTGCTCAACCGACTGATGCTGAGCAAGCTGGTAGAGCGAAATTTCCATGAAGTGAGTGAAGACATGAGTTTGGGTGAGTTGGTAAAAGTGGTATCGACTTCGAAGCGGAATATTTTCCCTGTGCTGGACGAACAAAATGGGCTCTTGGGCATTGTTACGCTGGACGACATTCGCGAGGTGATGTTCGACCCCGAGCTGTATGAGACGAAGACCGTGCATCATTTCATGCGCGACCCCATGGGCATAGTGCAAATAACCGACGGAATGGAGCTGGTAGTAGAAAAATTCAAACTGACCGGCGCATGGAACCTGGCGGTAATGGATGGCGAAAAGTATGTGGGATTCATCTCAAAATCAAAACTGTTTACTTCGTATCGCAGCATTTTGGTTAAATTTTCAGACGATTAAATAAGCAAATGATAGTATTACTAAGCCCCGCCAAACGACTCGATTTTACACCATTGGAAGGCCAATGGAATGAAACGGAAATTATATTTCCCGATCAAACCCAAGAATTGGCCGCAATGATGCAAAAGCAATCGCCGAAGAAAATTGCCAAGCTGATGGACCTTAGCGAAGCGTTGGCCAAACTGAACCACGAGCGCTACAGCAAAT
>CAZBBV010000084.1:0-7231 GCA_964490025.1 uncultured Cryomorphaceae bacterium
CAAAACGGGTGCTGTCGTACAGTGTTTGGAAAACGTATTTCTCAACCAGTTCCTCCTCTCCGGGGGCAAACTGTGCCGCTAAGTGCGAACCAAAGGGTTCTACTACCGGGAAAATGATGCGGCCATTGTTTGGTGTAATGGTAAGACCCGGCACAAAGTCGAAAACCCCGTCGGGCTGGGGGTCGTTGTTGTTGTTCAAGCGGTCTAGGTTCATCACGCGAAGCAGTATCCGGCTGCTCAACGATCCCTCCGGAATGAAGTTCATAGGGGTTCCGGTTTGGTCGTTGGCGTATAGCACGTCCAGTCGAAATTGATCGGCCTGCACCTGATAGGCGCCAATGGAATAGATGTTCTTCATCATCAAATCCCAAATGGGATATTGAACATAGGTGATGTTGCTCTTGAGAAGCTTCAACATCAAGTTTTTTGGAGGGTCAACCCCGTCCGTAGAAAATTCACCCACTTGGAAGGTTTCTCCATTGATCGTGTATTGAAATGCCACGGCCAGAATCTCATCCTGATTCAAGGCTTGGTTGAGGGATATGTACCCCAATTGGAGGTTGATGGTGTACTCAGAGGGCAATAGCAGTCGAGCGTTTTGTAGGTCGGCATAATCCAGTCCTTCGCGGAAGCCAATGCCATTCAAATATTGATTGGCTAGGGTATAGTCTCTCACCTGATCGTTGGCAAAAGTGGTCGGGAACAGCGAGTTCATGTCGTTGCGTGGCAATACCGGGCCTGGGAAAACAGTGATGACATTGTTGTTCACTTCGGCCTCACCTAGGTCCATGAAGCCAATGATGTTTCTTACATTTTGGGTTTGGTTGTTTCGGTTGGTTACCCACACCTCCACTTTGGTAATGATTACCGGCGAGCGAATAACGGGGAGGTCGCGAAGTGCATCATCAAAGTTGTCTATGAAATATTGCGCAAGGAAGAAATGTCGGTTGGCTTCGTAATTGTCAGCCAAAAACTCGAAGTTCATGGTACTGGCGCCACCTTCTACATTGATGTTTGTGCTTTCGCTTTGCTGTTCCGATATTACCGTGGTAATGGTGGCTTTTCCGAACTGAAACTGCCCTTTTACCCCAAAGAGGCTCTGCGCACCTTGAATTAGCGTACTGTTCAATGGCAAACTCACATTTCCCATCTCCAGCTTTCGGATGATGTCGTCTTCCTCACCGTTGTATTCCAATTTCATTTGGTTCTCGAAATTGAAAGTGGCCTCAGTGTCGTAGTTCATATTCATCTGAAGCTTGTTACCAATCTTTCCGGTAACATTCATTTGAATCTTCTCGTCGAAGTTGAAAGTGGCAGTCTTTCGGTTTCTTTCCGGTAGGTTGAAGTTTTCCGTTTTCTGAAACATGGCGGAGAAGATCAGCTCCGCCGAGCCTCGAGGGATAATCTCTACCGCATTGCCACCAAAAACTCGGTCGAACTGCTCGCCGCCTATGTTTATGGCGGGCAATATGCTATTGGCACCGGGGTCGTTGCTATTCCTGCCTGTGCTTGCGTTGCTCTTGTTGTTCCAATATTGGTTGTCCTGTTGGCTGTATACAAAGTTTTGGTATTCGGCCGGAGTCATGTAGGTGGGTGGGCCTAATGGAAAATCGCCCATCATGCGTGTAACCACATACTGGTTTGTCAATGGGTCGTACTCCACATGGGTGGTAATGTTTTGTGGGTTGTTGAGCTGGAGGTTTTGGTTCGGATTACCTGTTTGGCTACTGTCCGTACCTTGCGCCATGGCAGGCCGGGCTGCTACCAGCAAAACCAAAGAGAGCCCCAAAAGGGCCCGTGTGAATATTGACCTATTAAATTTCAAACCTACAAGTTCCTCAATGCCAATTTTATCAATTCCTCCACTGAACGCTCAGGGTTTTCGGCTATTGCCTGTTGCAGAAATTTATCTGCCTTCAGCCTTTGGAAGCCTAGCACCTCGAGTGCGCTTAACGCTTCCATTCGTTTCGTATTGTCTTTTCCAAAAGTAATTGTACTCGATTGCTCTATTTCACCCACTTTGTCTTTCAAATCAACAATGATTCGCTCCGCCGACTTTGCCCCAATGCCTTTTATGGCTTTTAGAATATTGGCATTTCCGGAGGCAATGTGGTTGGCCAGTTCGTCCGGTTTCATGCTCGAAAGAATCATTCTGGCGGTGTTGGCCCCAATTCCGGAAACGGAAATCAAAAGCTTAAACATCTCCCGCTCTACCGCTTCACCAAAACCATATAGCACCTGTGCGTCTTCACGCACCACAAAATAAGTGAGTAGCTTCACTTCCTTCTTTCCCAACAGGGCTTCGTAGGTGGTAATAGATATGCTGACATGGTAGCCCACGCCATTACATTCTATAATCACATGCGCGGGGCTCAACTCCGCAATGGCGCCTTTCAAATATGCTATCATGATTCTTTTACCTGTGCGTCGGCTACGCCAATAATGGCCATGTTTACTATCTCATTTACCGAGCTGCCTAATTGCAATACGTGAACGGCTTTTTTCATTCCCAATAAAATAGGCCCGGTGGAATCCACTCCCGCGATCTCTTGAATGAGTTTGTAGGAGATGTTGCCCGACTCAAGGTTTGGAAATATTAAGATGTTGGCACCGTACTTACTCAGCTCAGAAAACGGAAAGGTGCTGTGAAGTAAATCCACATTTAACGCAAAATTTCCTTGCATTTCGCCGTCCACAATGAGGTCGGGTACTTTGCGTTTCAAGATTTCTCTGGCATGGGCCATTTTTTCGGTGCTCTCGTCTCGGGTGCTGCCAAAGTTGGAATAGCTCAATAAGGCCACCCGAGGAATTATACCAAACTGCATTACTGTGTTGGAAGCCAACATGGCTATTTCGGCCACTTCTACCGCACTGGGGTTTTTGTTAATGGTCGTGTCGGCCAAGAAGATAGGTCCGTTTTTAGTTTGAATAGCATACATACCAGCCACCACTTTCACTTCGCTTCTCAGTCCAATGATCTGCAGAACAGGTCGAATACATGCAGGGTAGCTCTGCGTTACTCCGGTAATCATCACATCTGCGTCGCCTTGGTCCACCATCATGGCGCCAAAGTGGTTTCTATCCCTAAGCTTCTTTAGGGCAGTTATCAGCGTTTCTCCTTTGCGCATCCTATTTTGCCAAAATATCTTGGCATACTGATGTAAGGTATCTGTCCACTCCTCTGCTTTCGGGTCAATGATGAGCGCTCCTTCCATATCAATATGGTTCTCTTCGAGCAGTGCATTTATCTTGTTGCTGTTACCAAGAAGAATCGGAATACCGATTCCTTCGTCCCAAACGATTTGAGCTGCTTTCAAAACCGGATAATGATCAGCTTCCGCAAACACAATTCGCTTCGGATTTCTCTTAGCCATTTGTGTAATCTGGCGTAGGAGTTTATTGTCCAAACCGAGGCGCTTGTTTAGCTCTAATTTATACAGCGGCCAGTTGGTAATGTGTTTTTTGGCCACACCGCTATCCATGGCGGCTTGGGCCACAGCAGGAGAAACATGCGAAATCAATCGAGGATCGAAGGGTTTGGGGATAATGTATTCCGGGCCAAAAGACAAATTTCGTCCACCATAGGCCATGTTCACTTCTTCAGGAACTGATTCCTTGGTAAGCTTTGCGATAGCACGCACGGCGGCTATCTTCATCTCTTCGTTGATCTTGGTGGCACGCACATCAAGTGCGCCGCGGAATATGTAGGGGAACCCCAACACATTGTTTACCTGATTCGCGTTGTCGCTTCGGCCGGTCGCCATAATGATGTCCTTTCTGGCGTCCAAAGCGTCTTGATAACTAATCTCCGGATCAGGATTGGCCAGAGCAAAAACGATAGGATTCGGCGCCATGGCCTTTATCATTTCCTTCGTTACCAGATTTCCTTTTGAAAGCCCCAGGAAGATATCTGCTCCGTGAAACGCTTCCTCCAATGGCTGGTCGTTGTCATGAAAAGCAAATTCCTGCTTGTACTTATCCAAATCGCTCCTGTGCTGATGAAGCAATCCTTTGCTGTCAAACATCCGAATGTTCTCCCGCTTCATCCCCAAACTCACATAGAGCTTGGCACATGAAATGGCTGCGGCCCCTGCCCCACTCACGATTAGGGAGACTTCCTCAATCTTTTTACCGGTTATTTCAAGTGCATTCAGCAGCGCGGCTCCGGAAATGATAGCCGTGCCATGCTGGTCGTCGTGCATTATGGGAATGTTCAATTCCTCTTTAAGCACTTCCTCGATATGAAAGGCATCCGGCGCCTTAATGTCTTCGAGATTTATTCCTCCGAATGTTGGTGAAATGGCTTTCACCGTTTCTATAAACTTATCTGGGTCAGAAGCATCAATTTCAATATCGAATACGTCTATGTCCGCATAAATTTTGAATAGAAGGCCTTTGCCTTCCATTACCGGCTTGGAGGCCAAAGGGCCAATATCGCCCAGGCCCAAAACCGCAGTACCATTGGAGATAACGGCCACAAGGTTGCCTTTGGCGGTGTATTTATAAACGTCTTCTTCGTTCTCGTGAATTTGCATGCAAGGCACCGCTACTCCGGGCGAGTATGCCAACGCCAAATCGCGTTGCGTGCTGTGCGGCTTAGTAGGCACTACTTCAATCTTGCCGGGTCGGCCTTTGCTGTGGTAGTCTAAAGCGTCTTGTTTGCGTTTTTCCAAAATACGGGTTTTATGAAGCGGGCAAATTTACACTTTAATGCCTGCTGACAATAAAAAAACCGGCACGAAGGCCGGTCTAATATTCTGAATCATTTCGTGATTAATTTGTTATCACCAAACGCTTTGCATTGGAGCTTACACCATTTTCTACTATCTGGTAGAAGTAGATCCCACTGGTAAGTTTTGACACATCTAACTTTAAGTTGCCGGATACTCCGTTCAGGGCCGATTTGCGAACGGTATTTCCAAGCATATCGTAGAGAACCAAGTAGCTTGAGCCCTGATTGTTTGAGAAATTAAAATTCACAAAGCCCGAAGCAGGGTTTGGATAGGGCTCCGACACCTTTAGCTCATTGCTGTTTACCGAAAGACCCCAAACCTGATAAGTTACATCAAATGTAGTACTGTCGTTGGGATTGTTTTCGTCAAAGAACACATACTTGATTTGCGAAGTCCCTCCGCTTCCATTTGGATAAAGGTGGCCACTGAAGTTGTTTAATGATCCATTGGCCGGAATCACAATACTGCTTGGCGACTCATCCACTTCAGGAATATAACATTGTTCCCAGCAAATAGCATTCTGGTGACCGGTGGCTTCTGAAATCACAATGCGCTTCACCTTTACATTTTTAGGTGATGCCGAATTGTTGAAAACTGTAACGTAAGAAATCACTTCAAACTGATTGTAGTCGCCGTATTTGGTATCGGTAGTATTCGATACTGTGAAAGACTGCGCCGAAGCGAAAATAACAGCCGTAGAAAACAAAATGGAAAAGAGTAACGATTTCATCATGCTTAAAATATTTTGGTAAAAGTAAGAATTTCAGCGAATGACATTCAAATCTTAACACAAGTCATTTTCAAAATTCACTTAAAAAATTACTTTCGCCATCTAAACTCTAAACAGAATAAAAAACTTATGAAAAAATCCTTACTCATTTTCTCGGGCTTACTGCTGTCCGCCTCAGCATTTGCTCAGCTACCTGTAAGCACAAGTGCTCAAAATAAAAAGGTTGTATTAGAGGAGTTTACGGGCATCTATTGCACTTTTTGCCCTGATGGACACAAAATCGCCAATCAGATTTACAACGGGAACACCAACAATGTAGTTTTAATCAATATTCACGTGGGAGGCTTTGCTGCTCCCCAACCGGGCGCTCCCGATTTCAGAACTTCATTCGGAACAGCCATTGCCAACCAATCGAACCTGACCGGTTATCCCGCAGGAACTGTGAACAGACATTTGTTCCCCGGCCTGAGCCAAAACGCTTCAAACCCGGGAACGGCCATGAGTCGCGGAAACTGGTCAAACGCAGCTACTCAAATTCTCGGACAGGCTTCCTATGCCAATCTCGCGCTTGAAGGAACTTTGGATGTAAACACCAGACAATTGACCATTGACGTAGAGGCCTATTATACTGCGAATGGATCGCCTATTAACCTACTGAATGTGGCCATTCTTCAGAACAATGTTAAGGGGCCGCAAACAGGTGCAACCTCCTTCTACCCTGAAATGATTGATGAGGACGGCAACTATATCCACAACCACATGCTTCGCCATTTGGTAACCGGGCAATGGGGCGACACCATCCACAATACCAGCGCTACTACCTTGGTTAGCCGTCAATACACCTACACGCTGCCTACAGCCATAAATGGAGTAGCATTGGACATGGCCAACATAACCATTGTAGCTTTCCTATCTGAAACCAAACAGGAAATCGTGACAGGAGCCAAGGGACCTATTGCCTACACAGGGTTTACACATAGCGAAAATGCTGCGGTGAATGCGGTGACTGCTAAACAAGAAGTTTGCGGCTCAGTTGTTTCGCCTAAAGTGACATTTCAAAACTTCGGTTCTTCCAACATCACGAGTGTTTCATTCTCCTATAATGTAAATGGGGGTACTGCTCAGACTTTCACATGGAATGGCACATTGCTTCCATTGGCTTCCGTGAACCTTAATTTACCAAACATCTCATTTACCGATCAGGGCACTAACACTTTGAACGTAAACATCACAGGGGTGAACGGCGGAACTGACCAAAACCCGGCAGACAACAACGGCGCCTTAACCGGCATTTTCAACACAAACAAAAAGTCGAATGGCAAGGTGACCCTTTATATGACCCAAGACAGATATGGAAATGAAATCACTTGGAAGATTTTCAATGCCAATGGACTAGCCATAGCACAAGGCGGACCTTACACCCAACTTTCGGCCAACGGAACGCTGACACATACACATGTGATTAATGCTTCCAACAACTTGGGTTGCTACAGACTAGAGGTGTACGACAGCTATGGTGACGGAATAAACGCAGGTTATGGAGCCGGAAACTATCGCCTTGAAGATGAGTTCGGACAAACTGTGATTTCCTCTAACGGGCAATACGGTTCTTCGAAAATTGACCCTTTTGAAGTTGTGTCATTGAGCAGTGTGGAAGAAAATATCGAAGCAGGATTCCTCGTTTATCCAAACCCAACTACCGGTAAAGCCATCATTCAATTGGATTTGCCGACGGCTGCTGAGGCTACCGTTCGAGTGATGAATGTGG
>CAZBBV010000085.1:0-7218 GCA_964490025.1 uncultured Cryomorphaceae bacterium
GGCTTTGATAGGTAATGTTGACTACGAGCGCATCACCCAGAAGAAAATGTATCCCTGGAACGGAGGTTCGTTGCGTAACCCTGATGAAAAAACTAAAGGCGACATGCTTGCCAACTACAAGCGTGGCCGAGGCGACAACATGGGTATAGGAGGTTATCTGAACGACCAAGGTGATATCACTATGGCAGTGAAGTCATTTCCGCCAAATGATTTTGGACTATACGACATGGCCGGCAATGTGGCCGAATGGGTAATGGATGTATACCGTCCTTTGTCAATGGAAGACGTGACCGACTTCCGCTCTTTCCGCGGAAACGTATTCCTTGCTTACGAAAAGGATGAAGAGGGCTACTTGCTTCCTCCCGATTCGTTGGGTAGAATGCCAAAAAGAAATGTAACAGAAGAAGAAGCATTGAATCGCCGCAACTATTCAAGAGCCGATAATCGTGACTATTTGGATGGCGATATCGAATCTTCCATCTTTTATGAAAGAGGCGCAGTTCCTGAAGGTGAAGCGCCTATGTATGACTACGGAAGAACCACCATGTACAACAACGAAGTGCGGGTTTACAAAGGCGGATCCTGGAAGGACCGCGCCTATTGGTTGGTGCCTGGAACCAGAAGGTATCTTGAAGAAGATCTTTCAACAGATTTTATTGGATTCCGTTGCTCAATGCACCGCGTGGGAACACAAAGTGTGGAAGGAAGAAAGAAATAATATCCAACAAAACTATATTTAAGCCCCGGTAAAAGCCGGGGTTTTTTTATGCTAAACAAAATCTATCAGCATTATCTTCAAGTTCGTTCAGTATCCACTGATTCGCGAAATATTCCAAGCGGCTGCATCTACTTTGCCTTAAAAGGAGAAAGCTTCGACGGTAACGCCTTCGCTATAGAGGCAATAAGTAAGGGGGCTTCTATGGCAGTGGTTGATGATGCAAATGTTTCAAGTCTATCCGATCGGTGCGTTTTGGTGGAAAATGCGCTTTCCACACTTCAGGACCTTGCCAGAATGCATAGAGAAAAACTCAACATTCCTATAATAGGGCTGACAGGATCGAATGGAAAAACGACTTCAAAAGAACTGTTGGCCGCCGTACTCTCTCGAAAATTCAGTACACAGTTTACCAGAGGAAACCTCAACAATCATATTGGCGTTCCGCTATCCGTGCTTTCCATTTTACCCGAACATGAAATCGCTGTAATAGAAATGGGCGCCAATCACCAAAAAGAGATTGCCTTTCTCTGCACGATTTGTAAGCCCAATTATGGCTATATCACCAATTTCGGACTCGCCCATTTGGAAGGTTTTGGAGGGCCGGAGGGTGTAATTGCCGGGAAAAGCGAACTCTACGCCCACCTTAGGGAATCGAAAGGAATAGCGTGGGTGAATGTAGACGACCAAAAGCAAATGGAACTTTCAGAAGGTATAAGCAGAAAGGGTTTTACTTTTTGTGGGAAGGAAGGAAGTGAAAGCTTCGAATTAAAATTGAATGCGAATACATGCACGATAGGGTGGCGCGGACAAATTATTACCTCACACTTGGTTGGAGATTATAACGCAACCAACATTGCCTATGCCATCATGGGCGGAATGGAATTTGGCGTTCCTGAGAAAGACATAAAGGCAGCTATAGAGTCTTACTTGCCGGAGAACCAGAGATCGCAATTGATGAAAACCGAGCGAAACACGATCATTGTGGATTGCTACAATGCAAATCCCAGCAGCATGCGATCGGCGGTTGAGAATGCACACAAACTTTTCGGTAAAGAGGCGATACTCATCTTGGGCGATATGTTCGAATTGGGCGATTCATCTAAGCATTTACATGAAGAAGTACTGAACCAAATCAAGGATTTGGGAATAGAACGGGCCATGTTGGTCGGAACGCATTTTTCGAGCATTCCGGTGGCAGCGCCTATATTGACCTTCGAGAATACCGAAGACCTGTTTCAATATCTGGAATCAAATCCATTAATAACGGCCAAAATCCTGCTAAAAGGCTCGCGTGGTATGGCACTGGAAAAGGTTCTGCCATTGCTATAAAATGAAAATCCCCACCGTGAAGGCAGGGATTTCTTATAATTACCTGAATTGCTTATTCGTTTAAAACGGCGCGACTGATCACCACCCTTTGTATCTCGCTAGTGCCTTCGTATATCTGCGTTATTTTGGCATCACGCATCATGCGCTCCACATGAAATTCTTTCACGTATCCATAGCCACCATGCACCTGCACCGCTTCGGTGGTTACACGCATGGCTACTTCGGATGCAAACAATTTTGCCATAGCACTTTCTTTGTCAAAAGGTTTGCCCACATCTTTCAGGTAAGCTGCTTGCAAACACAAGAGGCGGGCGGCTTCAATCTCCATGGCCATATCTGCCAATTTGAATGAAATGGCCTGATGCTCTGAAATGGGTTTGCCAAATGCCTTTCTTTCTTTCGAATACTTCAACGCCAACTCGTAAGCCCCTGAGGCAATACCCAAGGCCTGACTAGCAATGCCAATGCGGCCTCCCGTAAGCGTTTTCATTGCGAACTTGAAGCCAAATCCGTCCTCCCCTATTCGGTTTTCCTTCGGTACTTTTACATCCGTAAACATCAATGAGTGGGTATCCGAACCGCGAATTCCCATCTTGTCTTCCTTTTTTCCCACTACGAAACCGGGCATGCCGCGCTCCACAATTAGTGCATTGATTCCGCGGTGTCCTTTGGCCACATCCGTTTGCGCAATTACAAGGTAAATTGAAGCTGAATTGCCATTGGTAATCCAATTCTTTGTGCCATTGAGTAGGTAATAGTCGCCCTTGTCTTCGGCAGTGGTGTGTTGTGAAGTGGCATCCGAACCGGCTTCGGGCTCGCTAAGGCAAAAGGCGCCAATAATCTGGCCTGAGGCCAATGGCACCAGGTATTTTTGTTTTTGTTCTTCGGAGCCGAATTTTTCCAATCCCCAACAAACCAAAGAATTGTTCACAGACATGGAAACGGACGCAGAAGCGTCAATTTTCGAAATTTCTTCCATGGCCAGCACATAAGAAATGGTGTCCATTCCGCCCCCGCCATATTTGGGGTCCACCATCATGCCCATAAGGCCAAGTTCTCCCATTTTCCTTATTTGTTCCTTGGGAAACTCTTGCTTTTCATCTCTTTCTATCACTCCCGGCAACAATTCCGTTTGGGCAAAATTTCGCGCTGCTTCGCGAATCATTAAATGCTCTTCTGTCAGTTCAAAATTCATAAATCCGATATATTTTGGACGCGGTTAAACTTTGGCCAAATGTAATTTTTTTGATGGAATGAATTTAATCTCCAAATCGATCAAGACGCCTGAAAAATATAGTGTACTAGGACAAATGTCCGGCACTTCGCTAGACGGAATGGACATTGGCCTGTTTCGATTTTGGGAAGAAAACGGAAGGTGGAAATTTGAAATCGGAGCCGTTGAAACCATTTCATATCCCAATCAATGGAAAAAAGATTTGGCCCATGGGCTTGAAAAATCTTCGGAGGAGTTGCTTCGTTTGGACAGAGCCTATGGAATTTGGATTGGGAAGGAAATCAGTACTTTCTGTACAAAACACAATCTAGCGCCGCTCTTGATTGGATGCCATGGCCACACGGTATGCCATCAGCCCGAGCGAGGATTTACGCTGCAAATAGGCCACGGCGGAGCAATAGCCTTGCATGCAGGCATTCTGGTTGTCAACGATTTTCGAAGCCAAGATGTGACCTTGGGCGGTCAAGGTGCGCCGCTGGTGCCCATTGGTGA
Source organism: uncultured Cryomorphaceae bacterium (assembly GCA_964490025.1). Classification (GTDB taxonomy): domain Bacteria; phylum Bacteroidota; class Bacteroidia; order Flavobacteriales; family ECT2AJA-044; genus CAZBBV01. Next base: position 3,774 of record CAZBBV010000085.1, read on the forward strand.
CGAGCTTCTTTTTCCGGATTTGAAATGGTGCCTAAACATTGGCGGAATAGCCAATATCACGGATAAGCAAAGAGGTATCGCCTTCGACATTTGTCCGGCAAACTTGCTGCTCAACCATTTTGCACTGAAATTAGGATTGGAATACGATCACAACGGAACGAATGCGCGCAGGGGCAAAGTAATTCCGAGCTTGCTGGCATCTTGGCTTGCGCTTCCCTATTTCCATGCCCCGGCACCTAAATCGCTCGGAAAGGAGTGGGTGGATGCCCATATTTTGAGTACGGATCTTGGCAAGTATTCTACAGAAGACCTCCTGGCTACCTCAGTGGAATTGACAGCAAAGCTAGTAGGAGAGCCGCTGAAAAACCTTGGACGGCAAGGAATTGTGACCGGTGGTGGGGCCCACAATGCCTACCTGATGGAGCGAATTGAATTCCATTGTGGCTTCAAAATTCGGCCGACTGATTCAAAAATGATTGATTTCAAAGAGGCGCTGATCTTCGCATTTATGGGGCTGTTGCGCCATCTCAATCGGGTGAATGTTTTGAGCAAATACACCGGATCGGCTCGCGATCATTCTGCCGGTTCTATTTGGCTACCCTAACATTTATTTTCTCCCATTTTTCGGGCTTTAGGGCTTTGAGTTTTTTACATTTGCGCCCACTTTAAGCAGGGACAGAAAAGATGAAAGAACTACTGGCAAAATTTGAGAACAAGGCCCCCGAAATTGTATTCGAATGGAATGACCCACACACCGAAGCACAAGGCTGGGTGGTGATTAATTCCTTGCGTGGCGGAGCTGCCGGTGGCGGGACAAGGATGCGCAAAGGATTGAACAAGCATGAGGTGCTTTCGCTGGCCAAAACTATGGAGGTGAAGTTCACGGTGAGCGGGCCGGCCATTGGAGGCGCCAAGAGCGGTATCAATTTCGATCCGGACGACCCAAGAAAAGGAGAAGTGCTTCAACGGTGGTTTAAGGCCGTAGTTCCGCTCTTAAAAAATTACTACGGAACGGGTGGCGACTTGAATGTAGACGAAATTCATGAAGTAATTCCCTACACCGAGGAACTCGGTCTTTGGCATCCGCAGGAAGGTGTGCTTACAGGGCACTTCTCGCCGAGAGAAAATGAGAAAATTCAAAAAATTGGTCAGCTGAGAACGGGTGTTTCCAAAATATTGGAAGACCTCCATTTTACCCCCGATTTGAGCAGAAAATACAAGGTGGCCGACATGATCACCGGGTATGGCGTAAGCGAATCGGTGCGCCACTACTACAATTTAATTGGCGGAAGTGTAAGCGGAAAGCGCGTGATTGTGCAAGGATTTGGAAATGTGGGTGCTGCTGCTGCCTACTATATTACCCAGGCAGGGGCTGTGGTAGTGGGCATTGTGGACCACAAGGGTGGCTTGTTGAAAACGGAAGGAATGGATTTTCATGAGATCTCGGCTTTGTTTCTGGAAAAACGAAACAATGCGCTGCACCACGAAGGACTGATGCCCTTTGCGGAAGCCAATGAAAAGATTTGGGATATGGAAGCGGAGATCTTCCTCCCTTGCGCTGCCTCTCGCTTGGTAACCCAAGTCCAGATTGACAAGCTGATAGCCAATGGACTGGAGGTAGTTGGGTGCGGAGCCAATGTTCCTTTTGCAGATCAAGAGATCTTTTTTGGCCCCATTGCCGAGAGTACAGATCAACGCATTAGCCTTATACCTGATTTTATATCTAACTGCGGTATGGCGCGCGTGTTTGCCTACCTCATGCAAGACCATGCTGAAGTGAGTGACAACGCCATCTTTACAGATACATCCATCACCATTCGCAAAGCATTGGAAAAAGCGTTTCAAGACGATCATTCGAAAATAAACCTCACCAAACGCTCATTTGAAATTGCCTTAAACCAACTGGTATAATGACCTGGGAAGAATTTCTTGGCACTACCTATTTTGGAAACACCGCACTAGACTACTTATGGCTGGTCGGTGCTTTTGTAGCAGTTCTCGTTTTCAAAAAATTTATCTCTCGATACATTAGCCATGTTATCTATGCGCTCATTCAGCGCTCATCCTTATCGGTTGGCCGCGAGGAACTGGATAAACTTTTGGTCCGCCCGCTCAATTTGTTCTTAATGCTGGTGGTGATTTTTGTGGCTTCCAGGCACATTCACTGGCCCGAAGACTGGAACTTGCGCCCGGTAGATGAGTTTGGATTGAAAATGGTTGTAAGCCGCGGCTTCTTCATTCTCGTTGCCTATTCTTTCGTGGCAATAGCATTGCGCATGGTGGACTATATGGGCCTTGTGCTTGCGGCGCGGGCAGAAAAAACAGAAAGCAAACTAGATGACCAGCTGGTTCCTTTTGTCGTAGATGCGCTCAAGTTGCTCATTATACTCATTGCCCTATTCATTGTACTCGACAATGTTTTTGAAGTAAACATCACCACCCTTATTGCCGGACTAGGCTTCGGAGGTATAGCGCTGGCGCTGGCCGCTAAAGAATCCATAGAGAACCTTTTGGGCTCTATTACCATATTCTTTGACAAGCCTTTCGCAGTAGGCGACATGATACAACTTGGGAACACCATTGGCGTGGTAGAAAAAGTAGGGTTTCGAAGCACCCGACTTCGCACGCCCGATAAATCGTATGTCACAATTCCTAACAAGCTACTCACCAACTCAGAGCTGGACAACCTAACCAACCGTACCCAACGCCGTGCAAGATTTACAATAGGTGTTCTGTACAATACCAAGGCTAGCCAGATGCGCAGCATAATAAGCGACATTCAAATAATGCTGGACGAACACCCGGAAACAGGCATGGATTCTCAAGTTCGCTTCTATGAGTTTGGCGAAAGTTCCATCAATATTTTGGTTCAATACTTTGTGAATACTATGGACTGGACCATCTACCTAAAAGTACGAGAGGAGGTTAATTTTAACATCTTCGAAATTGTGCGGAGAAACGGAAGCGATTTCGCTTTCCCAACCACAAGCGTTCATTTGGAAAACCAAGGATTAGAGAAAGACAAAATTTAAAGATTCGGCTGTATGTACATAGCAATGATTGTGGTTTTTGTGTTGGGCTATTTGGCTATCGCGCTCGAACATCCGATTCATATCGACAAAGCCGCCTCGGCCCTCGTTACCGGAGTAATATGCTGGGCGCTATATGCCGTGCAGCTCAACTTCAGCCACGACATTGAGCAAGAACTGCTGCATCATCTGAGCGAGATTGCCAGCATTCTTTTCTTCCTTATAGGTGCCATGACCATTGTGGAGCTTGTAGATGTACACGAAGGTTTTTCGATCATCACGGACAGGATAAAAACCCAAAATCAGGTAAAACTGCTTTGGATTGTGGGAATCATCACTTTCTTCTTTTCGGCGGTGCTGGACAACCTTACCACCGCGATAGTAATGGTGAGCCTGTTGCGAAAATTGATAGAAAG
>CAZBBV010000086.1:0-7149 GCA_964490025.1 uncultured Cryomorphaceae bacterium
CGCTGCGCCAGTACTTCTTGGATGCGCTTCATGCGCGACTCTGTAATATACTGTGGCAAGAGGCTCAGTAAATAGTCCTTTTCCTCCTCAGAAAATCGGCCGATCATTTTTCAGGAATATGCTTCAAAATGTCCAGGAGGTACCCCCAGAATTTTTGCACCGAAGGGACGCTCACTGTCTCGTCGGGCGAGTGTGCATGGCGGATGTTGGGCCCAAAAGAAATCATGTCCATGCCCGGATAATGCGATCCTAAAATGCCGCACTCCAATCCGGCATGGCATGCCACCACTCTGGGTTTTTCCTTAAATCGATTGGTGTACACCTCTTCCGCAACTTTCAAGATTTTCGATTTTGGGTTGGGCGCCCATCCTGGATATGCGCCGTCGTGTACCACCCGCGCGCCTATGTTGCCAAAGCAGGCTCGAATGGCAGCCGAGATATCGGCCTTGCTGCTGTCCACTGCGCTGCGTTGCAGGCTCATCATGGTAAACACCGCATCTTTAATGACAATCTTGGCAAGGTTGGAGCTGGTTTCCACCAGTCCTTCCACATCCGGACTCATGCGATACACGCCATTGGGCATGGCATATAGCGCAGATAATATCTCCTCCTGATCGTCCGGGTGCATCACGTCCACCGGGCATTCCACCAGTTTCCATTCTATTTTCAGTCCGGGGTCATGGGTTTTGAATTCCGCTTTTATGTCCTTCGACAATTCTTTCAAATGCTGCTCAAAGCCTTTCCAGTTTTCCACAGCCAGTGTGGCAAAGGCTTCTCGCGGAATGGCATTGCGAAGACTACCACCTTCCATGGTGGAGATCACTGCACCATATTTATGTGCGCATTCAAACAGCAAGCGCACCATCACTTTGTTGGCATTGGCTCTACCGCGGTGTATGTCCATGCCGGAATGTCCGCCTTTCAGTCCGCGCACAGAAAGTTCAACGCCTTTACAAGCAGCCTCTGCGCTCAATATTCGGTAGGCTTTTTCGGCCGTGGTGTCAATGCCTCCCGCGCAACCTATGTCTATCTCGTCGTCGTCTTCCACATCCAGGTTTAGAAGTATGCTCCCTGTGAGCCAGTTTTCTCTCAGGTTCAATGCGCCGGTCATTCCCGTTTCTTCATCAATGGTAAAAAGGGCTTCAAGTGCCGGATGTTCAATATCTGAAGAACTGAGCAAGGCCATGATGGCCGCTACACCCATACCGTTGTCGGCCCCAAGTGTGGTGCCCTTTGCCTTTACCCAGTCGCCATCCACCACCATCTCAATTCCCTGCTTTTCGAAATCGAAATTGGTGTCGGCATTTTTCTGATGTACCATGTCCAAATGCCCTTGAAGCACCACGGTTTGCCGCTTTTCCATACCGGCAGTGGCAGGCTTGCGAATGAGTACATTGCCTATTTCATCCACCTCGGTGGGCAGGTTTAGTTTTTTTCCAAAATCAATGATGAATTGGCGTACGCGTTCTTCCTTTTTGCTTGGGCGCGGAACCGCATTTAGGTCAGCGAAATGATTCCAGACAGCTGTTGGTTCTAGTTTTCTAACACTCATAAAAAAGTTTTTTCTGATCGTCCTGCAAGGTATCCATTTCCCCTGCGCATTAAAAACCAAATGAAGTTGTATTTATCGCCTCAAGTGTTCACCTTTGCGAGCCTGTAAAATTGCTTTACTATGATCAATCTTATCCTCAAAATAGCCGCTACACTCGGATTACTGGTGTTTTCTTCCATCAACTTTGCCGACGGAAAAATTGGCAATGGCCTCTTCTTCTTTTTCCTCAGCCTTATCGTGGCCTTTTTCATCTGGCGTCACGAGCGCTTGCTCATGGCTTTCTGGCAAATACGAAAGAACAACATGGCCAAGGCCTCACAGCATTTGGATAAAATCACCAAGCCGGAACTGCTTTTGAAGCGCCAGCGCGCCTATTTCTATTTTTTAAAAGGGCTCACGCTTTCGCAAGACCGTGGCGTGTATGAAGCAGAGAAATATTTCAAGAAGGCGCTCAACACCGGACTTCGCATGTCGCACGACAGGGCCATGGCCAAGCTGAGCCTTGCCACTGCCGCTATGGCGCGCCGCCGCAAGAAAGAAGCGCAAGTGCTGCTCACAGAAGCAAAAAAAGAAGACAAACACAACCTGCTCACCGATCAAATTCGCATGATGAAAGAGCAGATGAAAAGGATCTGATTCCTCTGCCCTACAGCGCGTTCCAGTTAAAGGTTATTTTCTGCAAAATGTCGGGATGCACACTCTTGGCCACCGGACAGGTGCGCGCCGTGTTTTCTAGTATTGTGCGTCCCTTCTCGTCGTTGAAAGTGGGAAAGTAAAGCCCCACCACTATTTCCGCTATTCGCCTCGGGTTGTCGGTCATTATTTTCTCCACGGCCACCCGCGTGCCGTCTATGTCCCAATCGTTTTCGCGCGCCTTAATGCCCATCATGGTAAGCATGCATGCGCCTAAGGCAGTAGCCACCAAATCGGTGGGCGAAAAGGACTGCGCGAGTCCTTGGTTGTCGAGTGGCGCATCTGTCAATATCACGGTTCCGGAATGAAGATGCTCCGCAGATGTGCGGAGCTCTCCTTTGTAAATGATAAGTGAGGTTAGGGGCATTTAGCTCTGCAAATTAGGTATGTCCTTTCTACTAAAATCGTAGAGCCTGCCGGCCTCCTCTTCCTTGTAAGCCGTTACTTGTGCCAATGCATCCGGTACCACGTCGCTCGAAATCACAATCAGAGAGCCTTTTTGCGCATGCTTGATGGCATGGGCTATGGCTTCTTTCTCGGAAGGGATAATGGTCACCTTCTTATTCGGATCTACCGCATGAATGCCGGTTGTGAGCATTTCAATTAATTCACCTTCGGTTTTTCCCCTTAGGTGCTTATCCTGACGGATGATAATTTCGTCGAACATTTCGGCGGCCAGGCGGCCAATGTCGTTGTTGTCCTCTATCCTTCGGTCGCCTATGCCGGCTATGATGCCCACTTTTGGCGAACCTTCCATTTTCTCCAGCATATTGGCCAAGGCCCTTAGACCGGCGGCATTGTGCGCGTAGTCGAGCAGCACATTGAAATCTTTGAACTCGAACATGTTCAATCGACCGGGCGTTTGCGACGGCGAAGGCACAAAGCTTTCGAGCGAAACCTTTATGTCTTCAATGCTTAAGCCTTGCACATAAGCGGTAAGCACGGCGGGAAGTACATTCTGAATCATAAATGCGGCGCGACCGCCAAATGTAAGTGGCACGTTCACCGCTTTGGTCACACGCATTTTCCAATCGCCTCGGCAAATGGTGATGTAGCCATTTTCGTAAATGGCCGATAGCCCTCCCACTTTCGCAATGGAACGGATGTGCGGGTTGTTCTCGTCCATGCTGAATAGGGCCACATTGGCATTCACTGCTTTGCGCATGTTGTACACCAACGGGTCATCCGCATTCAGGATAGCATATCCGCCTTCGCGCACTGTTTCCGGAATCACACCTTTCACTTTGGCCAATTGCTCAATGGTATGTATGCCTTTCAGACCAAGGTGGTCGGGGGCTACATTGGTCACAATGCCCACGTCGCACTTATGGAAACCCAGACCGGCGCGGAGCAATCCACCACGGGCACATTCCAGCACGGCAAAATTTACCGTCGGATCCTTAAGCACAAACTCCGCACTGTTTGGCCCTGTGCAGTCGCCTTGCATGAGCAGGCGGTTTTGTATGTACACCCCGTCGGTAGTGGTGTAGCCCACCTTGAATCCTTTCAGGCGCATCATGTGGGCAATGAGGCGTGTGGTGGTGGTTTTTCCGTTGGTGCCTGTTACAGCCACTATCGGAATACGCGCTTCCGATCCCGGAGGGAACAGCATATCCACCACGCTGGCGGCCACATTGCGCGGCAGTCCTTCGCTTGGGGCAAGGTGCATGCGGAATCCGGGGCCGGCATTTACTTCCAGCACCGCGCCGCCTGACTCATTGAGCGGTGTGGAAAGATCGCTTGCCATGATGTCAATACCACAAATGTCCAGGCCAATGATGCGGGCAATGCGCTCGGCCATAAACACATTATAAGGATGCACAAGATCGGTCACGTCGGTGGAGGTGCCGCCCGTGCTCAGGTTGGCCGTGTCTTTCAGCTTCAGCCATTCTCCTTCGGCCAAAACCGAGTTGAGAGTGTAACCTGCGCTGCGAATACATTCTTCGGTAATGCGGTCTATGGTGATTTGGGTTAGCACTTTCTCATGTCCATAACCACGACGCGGGTCAGCATTGGTTTCGTCTATCAGTTCCTGAATGGTGCTCTTGCCATTGCCGGTCACTCCTGCGGGAGTGCGTTTGGCGGCAGCCACCAGCTTGTAATCGATTACCAATAGCCTGAAGTCCTCGCCAACAATGAATTTTTCGACGATTACGGAGCGCGACACTTCTTTGGCCGCGTGGAAAGCTTTTACGGCATCTTCCCAATTCCGGATGTTGGTTGTGATTCCGCGGCCATGGTTGCCGTCAATAGGCTTTATCACCAGCGGATAGCGAACGTAGCGAACGGCATCTTCCAGTCCCTTTTCTGTGCGAATAATCTCTCCGCGTGGCACAGGCACTTCGGCCTGCTCTAGCAAATATTTGGTCTCTTCCTTGTCACAGGCTATTTCCACAGCTATGCTGCCCGTTTGGCTGCTCACAGTAGCCTGAATGCGCTTTTGGTTCATGCCGTAGCCCAATTGGCACAGTGAGTAGCGGTTCAAGCGAATCCAAGGTATGTTGCGCGCGGCGGCTTCTTCAATAATGCTGCCCGTGCTCGGTCCGAGGCGTTCTGCTTCACGAATTTCACGCATTTCCTGGATATCCTCAGCTAGGTCGTAGTCCTTTCCATCCACCAAGGCTTGGGCAATACGCACCGCGGCATCTGCTGCATAGCGGCCTACCTTTTCTTCCATATAGGCAAACACCACGTTGTACACGCCATGCTCGCCATAAGTACGTGTGCGGCCGAAGCCCACTTCCATTCCGGCCATGGATTGTATTTCGAGCGCAATGTGCTCAATCACATGTCCCATCCAGGTGCCTTCTTCTACTCTTTGAAAAAATCCTCCCGGCTCGCCTACCGAGCAACGGTGGGCGTACATGGAGGGGAACATATCTCGCAAGCGGTCTAAAAAACCCGGAATTGAGTTGGTGGGACGTTCCTCCAGTTCTTCCAGGTCGAGTACCATGACAATAAGCTTATGACGGCGCACCGACCAATAGTTAGGCCCGCGCATGGCATTGATTTCTCTAATCTTCATATTTCTTTCTTCGCATTAGGTTTAGGTAAAAAGTGTGCAATCAGTGTCGCCAAAGTAATTATTTTAAGCAGAAAATAAATCTATTTTTAGCCCCCTGAAAAGAAACGGAAAGTTACCTGAATGTTAGCAAAAGGCACACTCATCCCCATAGGCGGGAACGAAAACAAAGGCATTGAAGAAAGCGAGATATACCACACGGATTTTATCCAGGAAGGCATACTCGCGCACGTGGTAAAAGAAAGCGGCGGCAAGAAAGCCAAGATTGTGGTAATTCCTACCGCTTCCAGCATTCCCACTGAGGTGGCGGACAATTACATGATGGCTTTCGACAAGCTGGGGTGCGAAAACATCCGCATTGTGGACATCCGCAAGCGCAGCCACAGCCGCATACCGGAATATGTGAAGCATGTGGAAATGGCCGACCTGGTGATGTTTTCAGGCGGCGACCAGAGCAAGATTGTGACACGCATTGGCGGCACGCGTATGCATGAAATATTGATGGAACGCTACATCAATGAGAACTTTGTCATTGCGGGAACGAGCGCAGGTGCCATGGCCATGAGCACAGAAATGATTGCCGGAGGCAGCAGCCAGGAATCGCTCATAAAAGGTGCGGTGAAAATGAGCACCGGGATGGGTTTTCTGCCCAACATTATTATCGACACCCACTTCATTCGCCGCGGGCGCTTTGGGCGCGTGGCCGAGGCCACGGCCATTTTCCCCGAGCTACTCGGCATTGGCTTATCGGAAGATACCGGCCTGATCATTAAAAACCGCAATGAGTTTCGGGTGATTGGCTCCGGCATGGTGATCGTTTTCGACCCGTCGAAGCTGACGCACAACAAACACGAAGAACTCGACGAGGGAACGCCCATTTCCATGAGCAATCTGGTGGTGCATATTTTGGCCAACAACGACTACTTCTCCATCTCTGACCGGAAGATTGAGATTAGCACGCCCGAGATGGGTTTTATCTAAAAAGGATTTTAGCCGTAAATCAACACTTCGTCAACACCGGATGAGCTACGCGCTGCGCGGTACATGCCTTCGGTGTTGAAGCGCATCACGATTTCACCTGCCCGGTTCACGGCAATCAGTCCGCCGTCGCCGCCCAATTCCAGCAGACGCTTCATCACCACTTCTTCGCAGGCCGCGTCCAGGCTTTTGCCCCCAAACTCCATCATGCTGCTTACATCATAGGCCACCACCCCACGAATGAAATACTCGCCGCTGCCCGTACACGACACCGCGCAAGTGGCATTGTTGGCATAGGTTCCGGCGCCTATCATGGGGCTGTCGCCCACACGACCAAAGCGCTTGTTGGTCATACCGCCTGTGCTGGTGGCCGCGGCTAGATTGCCCGAAGCATCCAGCGCCACAGCGCCTACGGTTCCAAATTTCTTTTCGTCCAGCGGCGTGTGGTCGAGCTGGATGGCGCCACTGCTCTGCGCTTGCTGCCACTGTTGGTGGCGGAAACTGTCGAAGAAATATGCGTCGTCCGCCACTTCGGCTTGTTGGGCACGGGCAAATTCCATAGCGCCTTCGCCGGCCATGAACACGTGCTCGGAGCGCTCCATCACCATTCGCGCGAGGCTGATGGGATTCTTGATGTTGCGCACCAGGCTCACAGCGCCTGCTTTTCGTTGTGCGCCTTCCATGATGCTGGCGTCCATTTCGTGATTGCCGTCGTGCGTAAACACCGACCCACGACCGGCATTGAACAAAGGAGAATCTTCCAGATGTCGCACAGCCACTTCAACGGCATCCAATGCGCTGCCGCCATTCTCTAAAATGGCATAGCCCGCATCACGCGCCTGTTTTAGCGCGTCGAGGTAAAGTGTTTCTTTCTCGGCGGTCATCATGCTGCGCAGCAGGGTGC
>CAZBBV010000087.1:0-7057 GCA_964490025.1 uncultured Cryomorphaceae bacterium
CAAGCCTAAAAGCCCCGAAACTGTTGTAGACTCTATTCACTACGCCAATGGCGAAATCATTAGTTTCTTCAGCGGACTGGAGCCTCGTTTCTCTGCAAACTATCTGCTGGATGATGAATCTTCCGTAAAACTGAGCTACAACCGCACGAGGCAATACATACATCTGGTGTCTAACACCACTTCGTCAACGCCCATAGATGTTTGGACTCCGAGTGGACCACACGTGAAGCCGGCCTATGCCGACCAAATAGCAGGTGGATATTTCAGAAATTTTAGAAACAACCGCTATGAGCTGAGCGCCGAACTGTATTACAAGAAAATGTACGACCTGCTAGATTATAAAAACGGGGCTGAGCTCATTCTGAATCCAACGGTAGAAACAGAGTTGATTTCGGGCGACGGCACTGCATATGGGCTGGAAATAATGCTGAAAAGAAACGGAAAGAAATGGTCGGGTTGGATCAGTTACACATTGTCGCGTTCAGAGATGCTTGTGCGCGGCACCTTTCCTGAAGAAACCATCAACAATGGAAACCCCTATCCTACGAACTGGGACAAGACGCACGATCTTTCTATTACCGGGAATTACAACATTACGAAGTACTGGCAAGTGAGCGCCATTTTCGTGTACCAAACCGGAAGACCCATCACCTATCCCGACGGAAAGTTTGAGCAAAACGGAATTATCATTCCGGTGTACAACAACCGCAATTCTGCACGCATTCCTCACTACCACCGCCTCGACTTTTCTGTCACTTACGACTTTAAGAAAAACGAAACCAAGAACTATAAGCAAAGCATTGTATTTGGAGCATACAACGTATACGCTCGCCGCAATGCTTTCTCCATTTTCTTCAGGCAAAGCCAGGAGAATCCGCTGCAAACGGAGATGGTCCGTTTGTCTATTCTTGGTTCAATCATTCCATTTGTCACCTACAATTTCCAATTCTGATGAGAACTATATTGTATATATCACTATTCTCTTTTCTCCTTTCTGGTTGCGAAGATATTGTCACCCTCGATTTGCCAAACGGCACGCCGATATTGGTGGTGGACGGCGAAATAAGCGATCGGCCGGGAAAGAAATTCCTGTCGCTCAGCTATTCCATTCCTTACGACGAGCAGGGCAGCTTTCCAGTTGAAGCCAACGCCACCATCCGTCTTTTTGAAGACAGCGTTGAAGTGGACATGTACTCTGCCGATTCTGTTCCGGGGCTGTACTCCACCACTTTTACCGGCACAACCGGACATGAGTACTACATCATTATTGAAACTATGGATGGAAAAACCTTTCATTCATTGCCCGAAACCATTAATCGTGTACCCGAGATAGACAGCATTTATGCCCCATATATTAATTTTCCAGCGCCATTTGAAGATGGTTACTATGTGCTGTTCGATACTTGGGAGCCCGCCGGAGCTGGCGACTGTTACCGCTGGAAGCAATACATAAATGGCCAATACCTTAGCAGCCCCTACTATTTGCAGGTGCGTGACGATAGGATTGTTGATGGCAATAATCTGGTGGGTTTTCAGATTTCATTTGAGCCATTGCTTTTGGGAGATACCTTCTACCTGGAACAAATGAGCATTACCAATGAGGCATATAAATATTGGGCCTTGATTGTTACTCAAACGGCACAGATAGGCAGCAATTTCGATCCTCCCCCTGCGCCGGTTATCGGAAACATCAGGAGTTCGAGCAATGAGGACGAGTTGGTGCTAGGATACTTTAGCGCCGTTGGAATTCGTGGTTCGGGATTACGGGTTAATTGAGCCGCAGATCTTTTTTAATTCTGTTAATGGTTTTAGGCTCGTCAATACGTATACCTACGTTTAGGCTCAAGTCACTTCTTACCGCATAGTTTCTGCCTAATGTGCTGCCGTACTCATTGAAGTTGTACTGAACAACAATCACCATATACCACACGCGCTTATTGAATCCACCAGAAGCCCTCAAAGAATAGTGCGGCTGTATATAGCTAATGGTTTTTGACGTCTGCGTTCGTGTATTCTCCGTCTCTATCCATTGCAATTGGGGTACGGCATTGGCCAACAAGCCTATGAAATGGTTTCCGAAAACAAAATTGTAGGCATATCCCAATCCCGGGCCAATGGAGCGTACCGCTGTCTTGTTGTGTTGTGAACGAATTGCATACAAACTATCTCCAATCCCAACCCAAGAACTATCTGCCCTAGCCCTTAGGAAGTTCGTGTAGCCTATCAGCAGCATAGATCCTCCACTTTCAACTTGCCTTTCATTGAAATAAAACGAAGAGCGATAACTATAGCGCTTGTGGTTAACTATGTGCATGAAGTTGGCGTTGAAAGATGACAAGACCATATCTTCTCGCACATAAGGCGAAATCGTGGGATTTGGGTCGTCTTCATACTTGGCAATTCGCACGTCGGCTAAGCCTTCAAAACTCATAAAAGAAGTTTCTATGATGTTCTTCTTACCGTAAACCGATAGATTAAACTCAATAGATTTACCACTACCATAACGGTCAACGTCACGTTCTTCTTCCGGAAGCTTGCTTGAAATCCGAATACCAATATTTCCGAAAAGGAAGCTTCCTCCAATCACCCTTCTGGCGTTCGGCTGCATTTCTATAATCAAATCGCCGCGCGAAATACCTTCTATTTCTGGTACCAGAAAGTATTTGAAGTCGCGAAAAGAATAGAATGTACCTATGGAAAACTTCTCGTCATAGCGTTCTACTCTATCGGGTTCGTCTATCGATTGCGCTCGCAACTGACCAAGGCCGACAAAAACTAGGAAAATAAAACCAAAGCTAACTTTCACGAAGCAAAGCTAATGCTTTATGCCTTGTGTCTTTTGATCAAGCATGCGACAAGTAAGCCAATAACGCAGGCCCACTATTGCCATTTGCCATTTCTTCAATTTGCTCAGGTCAAAATCACGTTTCCTCCCAAAGCGGGGGAAAAAGAAAAGGGACATGCTGAACAAAATTTGGTATATCAATTCTTAATGAATTTCAATACTTGTCTGTTCTGCCCTTGGGTAATCTCAACAGTATACCATCCGGAAGAGAGCTGGTCTACATAAAGCGCTTCCTCCAAATCACTTTCCTTTTGTTGTATTACTAGGGCGCCTCTGCTATCGTACACCCGAATAGTGCCTTTGCCTTGAGCTCCGAGTATGGCTATCCGATCTATTGCCGGATTTGGCGCAAGAGACCAAGATTCCAAGGCCTCATCTTCCAGTCCAATGTTGTTTACCGTAATGGCCGTGCATGCGGTGTCGTTGTTTGCGTTCACATCAGCAATGGTGGCACTACTGGTCCACACGCACAGGTCGCCACTTCCGGGGGCAATGTTCAACGGGGTAGAAAAAGTAAAAAGCACACTATCGCCAGGCGCAATGGCCGAACCTTGATATGGCTGTGTAACCACCGGACCATTGGCCAAGCGGTAAGAAACGTCAAAACCACTTAGCGTTAATTGACCAAAATTCTTCAATCGCACGGACACCAGCGGAGATCCTGCAACGAGACCAACAGGGCCAACAATAGTGCTAACACCAAGGTCTTCAATATAAATGGGTTGGTAGTCGAGGCCAATAAGGAAGTCGCTAACTGTAAAAGACCTGTAAGGCGACCAAACCCCGCTCAATACTTCAAAACATTGTCGACTAAAAGGCGGTGTATCGTCTTGCCCTATCTGAATTCCATTTCCGCCCATGTGCCATAAAACGTATACACCACCGGAGTTCAATACCACCGGTTGAGAAAGCGGCACAACCGTATAACTTGCCGGAACTATAGACGTTCCAGGCACAAATACGCTATCCAACAATGTTCCAGGGCTACCGCCGAATCCATCATCCGCATAAATCATGGCATGAAAGCCAACCATTTGTAGATCGGAAATGATGTAGTAGCGCGTATTCTTTAGATCCGCAGGGTAGTTGGGCGGCTTTATGTACACGCCTATTCCTCCATCTCCTCCGTTCCAACTGAGTCCCCCTGCTGCGGGTATGCCGTCGGTATATTCAAGCCATATGTTCGAAAGGGTCGTGTCCACTACAATGAGTTCTTTGTCCACTGTATTGTTCCCCGGAGTTAAATCTCCAAAAATCCCGCTGAGTGTTGACCTAAAGGTGTAACTGCCTGCATTGGTCGGATTAAAGGTATTGGCAAAGGTGATAAGTGAATCTTGACTTGGTGCTAGTGGCGGAACAGTGTAGGTGCTGCTGGCAATAGGTGCGCCAACACTGTTTATAATTTCTCCATTCAATGAAAAAGAAGAAAGCGCTTGATTACCCGAATTTTTAACATTGGTCTTCATTACGTATGCCCCTCCATTTTTTCTTATAAATGTTCCTTTATTACCCGGGTTGTCGTTCCATTGCACACTGCCGTCTGTAACCTGGTAGCTAACAATGCTCGGATAATTAAATCGTATCGTGTATAGCGAGGGTGGATAAACGTCTAAGCTATGGGCCAAACCAATGGTGCCGCTCAAATTTTCGATTCCTATCAGTATATCGCTACTGTATCCCAAACCCGTTTGACTCTGGATGTTGATGGTTATCGATTTATCTGCTCCATTCAGTATTATCTGGAATGTGTTTAGTCCTGTATTCGCAGGTGTGTTCCAGAATGGCACGTTGATATATGAAATGATCGTGCTGTCGCCATGTCGTGCAATCCAACATTGCGCTCCGGGTGCGTTGGAAAAATTCAAGTCAGACATAAGGCCGCCAATGAAATCGTTGGGAGCGGCTGCGCTCGGAACAATGCCAGGAAAAGGTGAAGAAATGTTGACAGGATTAAAGCTGATAAAGCCATTTGAACCAATCCAAAATTGGTCTACATCATACCAGTAGTACTGAAAAGTTCCATTGGCAATTACAAACGGACCGACAAAATTGTCGTCACCTAGTCCAAATATTTGTATGCCATCAGAGGGATTGGCTATATCCACCCACGCATAAGAAGGGCCACCCGGTTCATTGCTATCTATCCAGGTATAGCCATATGCATCAGGACCGCCTGAGCCTGCCGATAAAAAATTAACTAATGATAATTGAATGAGAATCAGGTAGATTATTCTTTTCATGGTATAGGTTTTAGGGGTGCTTACTATACCAAATGTAGTGTTTTTTATTACCTACTGCTTACGTGTTGGTAAAAGCTCGTCCACACTTACTCCATTAAATTTTATCTCTACACCGGAATCGTATTCAATGTACAAGGAAATTAATCCGTCTTCATCATAATACACCCATGTACCTTGCTCAAGTCCCATAATGTATTTCCCCTCTTTTTTCATCTTTCCGTTGGAGTAATAGTACATGTGTTTCCCATCCGGCAGACCTTGAACATAGGAGCCTTTGAACATCAATTGGTCCAGGTCGCTGAAATAATACAGCCATTGTCCCGACTTTTCATCCTCCACATATTTTCCTACTTCACGGTGATCGCCAACTTGGTACTCCCATTCACCTTCCTTCAGGCCATCTATGTGTTCGCCCTTCGCTATTACCTGGCCATCTTCGCTGTATTCAATGCTCATTCCCTCTGCCTTGCCTCGGTAATATTCTTCTTCTTTTCGCAGTTCCCCTTCTAGATAATACCACATCCACAACCCCTCCGGTTGGCCTTTTTGGTATTGCCCTTTTTGCTCCACTTTTCCATTAATGTGGAAATACACCCACGGACCGGTTTTTAGGTTGTTCTCGTATTTTCCCTCTGCTTTTTTCTCACCGGTTTCATAATACTCTATCCAAAATCCTTGCTTCATTCCTTCCGCGTCCATTATTCCCTCTGCCAGCAGCACGCCCATTTTATAGATTTTCGAACCCGTTACATTTCCTTCTTGATCATATTCTCTGTGCACGCCATCTTCCACTCCGTTTCTATATCCGCCCAAGGTTTTCAAGCTTCCGTCCGCATAGGTGGTTCTTCTTACCCGCAGCTTTGCTGTTTCTTCTGCATCTTCTTGAAGCTCTCCATTGATGTACTTTTCCGTCTTGGTTAAGTTTCCCGTTTCGTCGTAGTACTTAAAATACCCGTGTTTAAGGTCGTTTAGGTATTGTCCCTCCACTTGCACCTTGCCTACTTCATAAAACCACATCCAATATCCCTGCTTTCTTTTTTGGTCATCTTCTCGGTTAATCTTCTGATTCTTTACCAAAACGCCCTTCCGGTAATTGAGTAGCGAAATGATCCTTCCGTCCATGGCATACTCAAAACCATTTCCGTCTTCTTTGTCGTTCACAAAAGGAATGCTTTTCATAATTCCCGCACCGGGGTAATAATCCAGGCTGTTGCCATTCCTTTGATCATCAACATACAACTCCTGTTTTATCAATAAACCATCAGCATACGTCTTCCTTTCACCACTCTTCTTCCCCATGCTATAATTTATGCTTAGGGTAAGCAATCCATTCTCAGCATAAAATTTCCATTCCCCATCCAGTTCAAAGTTTTTTCTATTTCCTTCGCTCTTTATACCACCTGTTTCATAAAATGTCCGCCAATATCCATTTGGCTTTCCATCAAAAAGGTAACCTTCGCTGCTCTTTGCTCCATTGTCGTAGTAATACACTTGATAGGTACTATCGCTTGTTTGCGCCATCAATTGGTTGGTCAATTGTGCCAGAAGAACAAGTACTATTACTATATATCTCATTTTTAAAATCTTCTTCTTTAAATAATATGATAGTATATATATGCTGTTGATAGCTTGTAAAACTTTTTCATCCGCTTCTTGCTTTAGTCAGATATTAGAACTTTTCAAAATTCCTGTTCTTGATTGTTAATACCAATACATTGAAGCACGCACATTTGTTGTACTTACTAACCGTTGTTAATTTCCAAACCTAAGGATAATTTGTGTGTATTTTCAGTGGGAAAAAGCGGGCCGCAAGTGTTCATAGTTTGGGGATCATTTTGTTGCAAGTGGTCACAATTTCATTTGTACTGTTGAGGGCAATAGTCGAAGACAAATTTCACACGATTTTTGCAAGTTTCTTTCTCATCCTTTGCTAACCTTTTATCAAGGGTTGCATACAAAGTGTGTCAATAAA
>CAZBBV010000088.1:0-7047 GCA_964490025.1 uncultured Cryomorphaceae bacterium
TGGCATGTTTGGCACCACCAAAACCAACCGTGTCCGCCCTCAAAGAAGTGACTTACAAAACCGCTTCGACATCCAGAAACAAGGCAGAAGGCTCGACATCATGAATGATTGGAGTTACCTACTCACCCTCGATGTGCCAGAATTGGTCGCCCACAGCCAGCACTTTGTATTCGATCCCGTGGTCAACGAGTGGATGTACGAAATGTACGATATCCCTGTGCCTACTCCTTAATTCTTACCGGGCCGCAAGGCCCTTAACTATTTCGCAATATGACAGCAGATAAAAAGACCGAAGAAGATACCGCACCCACCATCGAGCAACTCCAACAGGAACTCGAGGAAAAGAACAAAGCCCTCGCCCTCAGAGAACAAGTAATCTCCGAGCAGAAAAATACTTTGGAAGATATGGACGCCAATTTCAAAGGCTCGAAAACAAAAGAGACCGTGAAAATCGGTAAAGTTATTGGCGTAATTACTTGCGAACGCTTCATTGATGTCCCTACCAAAAGAACTGTAACAGCAAAAGAATTAGCTGAAGACAAGGAAATGTGTGCAAGGCTGATCAAAGAGAAAAGCCCGATTATCAAAATCGTAAAAAAGTAGATTATGGATTTATCAGATTTAATGCGCGACAGAAACGCCAACAATGATGGCGGACTAAAACGCACCGTATTCCTAGCCGATGCCGACCTAATCGAAAGCATCCCAGCACCCCCTGCAGAACCCGCCAATTATGGCGCAGTGGTAACGATCTCCGCAGATATTATTCACAAATCGGGCGGTTGCTTCCACAAGATTGAAACCTTCGTGGAACATAATCAGCTGGACATGGCCTTGGTTGGTTCCAAAGGTTCGCTTTCCGAAAAATACACCGTCACCCTCGACCGTGACAATATTGATGCAAGCACCCTAGGCTGGATCCATAGCAACCGAAACGCTCCATTCGTTCTAATCATCGGACTGCTCGATGGCAAATTCCTGATGCTTGGCGATAAGGATTTACCCGTTGCTTTAATCAATTCAGAAGGTACTACCGGAAGGTTGGTAGAGGATGATAAGCATATTCCACTTATATTCGAAGCGGTTGGCCAAACGGCCTTCTACTACGAAGGTGAAATCAGCCTTACTCCAGCACTTTAATGAACCCAGCAAGTCCACATATCAAAGGTCATTACACCATCATCAAGATTATCCCTGGTGAATTAATCGTCAATGGCCAACTGATTGACTTACGCCACATTAAGTTAGACCAAGCCCGAAAACTCTACCTAGATGGATTCCAATATTTAAAACCCACTAGAAAAGAAAAAATAATTTTGAAAACCTCAACTAAATAATTTATTTTTAATACTCATTTTGTTAATGATTTAGTTAATAACAATTAAAAGCCTCGGCAGTGATGCCCAGGCTTTTTTTGTCCCGCTCCTGCAATTGCTCGCTGTTACTTTCGCTACATGACAATTGCAGCCATTCAAGCAATCCTCCAAAATTGGCATTATGGCCGTGCCCTGGCTTTATATAAAACCACGAACCCAGACCCATTCTTACTAGCTCTTTTCGAAGCTGGCCCCGATCCCTACAATGAACGGAAACTTCGAACGCTCCTACGGTCGCTTTTCGAAGATACCGTTCATCTCCCCGCACAGGGATCGCATTCGGCGCCACAAGCAAAGCTTGACAGCACCGATGCGAACCCTTATGATAATCACCATTTTCCAGCGGGCAAACGGCGTCTTGCTCCGCTTGCTTCGCCGCTACGACAAGACACCATTTGCCCTCCCGCGAAGGCATCACTCTCTGGAAACCTGGCTGCGCCAGACTATCCAGACGTGAAGCCTTCTGTTGCCCGCCCGCTGGTAGATTATCATTCCGCCCCGCAGGAAGTCAAATGGATTATTTCAGAAAGAATTGCAGCCTTCAACCGCGCCAAACTCCTATTCGAAAATTTGCGGGAGGATGGTGACCCACAAGAAGAAAAGGAAAAAGCCCTCGAGATTTTAGCCCTTCGCGCCACGGTGGACGACCATTGGGATCAACTCAATTACTACGCAGAACATAACATCCTGCCTCCCAAAGAACTCAACCCACTCGAAGGGCTAACCGAAAGCGAACTGAAAGACCGCCTCCGAAACCTACGAACCTACATCACACACGCCAAAGCTGGCCGACGAAACGCCGAGAAACTAAGCGATTGGGAAACCGAACAAAAAGAAATTGAAAGGAGGTTACAAGATGGCCATTTTTGACATTTCCAGTATCGCAAATAAGAAACCCACCGAAGAGAAGAAGAACGGAAAAGCGTATGTCCATAAGATAACCGCATCCTCCCGCGAATTCCTCATTGGTAAATCGCTCAAGGATATGGAATCGCAGATTGGAACCTTACAACCCAATACGGTTTATCACTATGCCACCGGCGGACAATGGAGTGCCCACGAACTCCTAGCATACGCCCTCAATCAAACTGGCCCTGCAACAGTCTATATCTCTACCTGGACCATCAGTGAAGATCCTTTGCGCGTCATTCTTTCCCTAATCGATCAAGGTTTAATTACTGAATTGCACTGCCTTTTTTCTGACAGAATCCTGAAAGACAAAATCGAACCGCTGCAATTAGCCAGAGGTTTAGCCCAACGCATGGCCTTCACCAAAGTACACGCAAAGTCCATTGCGGTACTCAATGAAGAAAACGGCATTGCCATCGTTGGCAGTGGTAACCTCAGCCGAAACCCACGCATCGAAAGTGGCACCATCGACACCCACCGAAGCGCCGCCGAGTTCCATGCTAATTGGATTAGCAATGAAATTGACAACCTCAAACCCTTCTCGAACAAATGACCAAAGAAGAAGAAATCGAATTCTTAGCTGGTCTCCAATTCAGTCGAGAGGAAATCGAACTTATGACTGGAGATGAAGCGGATCCTTTTGAGATTGGTAAATTGAAAATGGAAGTGGAAGTACGCAAAAGCATTTTTGACCACGCCAAAGCTGGAAGTTCGCCAGCCCATGCCCAAGCCCTAAAGCTAATAGAAAGACGAAGATTGGAGGACGAACATGGCTAGAGGTGAATTAAAAGTAAACCAAGCAATCCAACCCGCAGCACCCAAGATCATTTCCCGACTGGACGACATTGATCGCATTATCCTCTATCTGCAGGATCGCACCGATAAGCTCAAACTGAGCCCTCGTTTGGATAAACTGCTCGAGAATCTGCAAACCACCGCCGACCTCATCCGCAAATATGGAAGCGCGCATAAAGTGGTGCCTATGCTTATGAAAGACATCAAGATTAGCCGTGCCACCGCCTACAGATACTACTCCGACAGCCAACAAATATTCGCAGCCACCACCCGCAACGATCAAAAATTCCACGTCGATATCTTGCTTGGCCAAATCGAAGAGAAAATCCGCGAAGCAACCCTCGACAAAAACCACAATGCAGTTGCCAAACTGATTAGAGAAAAAAGAATAACGATAGCGGAATTGCTTGGTGGTGCTGAGTCTGAGCTCTACGAAAAACTGCAATTGCCTAGAATCCGCCTTGGTTTCTATCCCGAACTGCTCAATGTTGAAATCCCGCCAGAGGAAGAATTGAAAGCATGGATTGAGAAGATGAAAAAGCCAAAACGAACTGCAAATGTGTCCGCATTAGACATTGAATGGGAAAAAGCTGATGGAGAAAAAAGAGGAAGCTAAAAAGGTACACTTAAACGTTCCGCAACTCTTGTTTTGGCTGGTGCAAGCTTCTGTGACGCTCTGTTTGTGGGGGCGTGCCACGGGAAAAACGGAAGGCCCTGGTTCCCTATTCACCGCCCGAAATATTACGAAAATGCCCCGCGGTATTCATGGCATCGTCTCCACCACCTACGACAAAGTCTTGAACATGGTGATTCCCGCTCTTGTCCAAGGTTGGGAAAAGCTTGGCTACCTCGAAAACATCCATTACTGGATTCGCAAATACGCACCCGAAAGATTACGCATCGAAAAACCTTACCGCGCTCCCAGCACCGCCGAACACATGATCCATTGGTTCAATGGTGCCGCCAACCGCCTCCTTTCGGTAGATCGTCCCAGTATCTCCAACGCTCAAAACTTGGACAGCCTCTACATGGATGAAGTTCGCTTTATGAAAGCCGACCGAGTCCGCGAAACAATCCTTACTGTCCGCGGTAATGCCAGCATTTTTGGAAATCTCCCGGAACATGGAAGTATTTTAATGACCACAGACTTACCCAAAGATCCAACTGGCTACTTTCTTTTTGAATGGGAAAAGGAAATGAACCGTGAGCATGTCGAAAAGGTAATGCAAATAGCCGCCAAAGTAGAAATCCTCGAACAGCAATTGGAAGACCTTGGCCAAAAACGCGGGAGGAAAAAGATTGAAAAGCTTATCCAATACTACAACACCGCCCTAGATACACTTCGAAAGGAATTGGTTTATGTCAGTTACGCCAGCACTCTCGACAACGTGCATGCCCTAGGTTTACGCCCAATCGAACAGTTCAAACGCTCCATGTCCGACTTCGACTTCACCATTTCCGTCCTCTCTAGGAAGGTCGCCAATATCGAGAAGGGCTATTATCAAGGCTTCATCGAGGACGAACACGGTTATTACGCCATCAACGAACCCTTTGTTGATAGCATCGAACGAGACAGCTACGCCGAAGCCCAAGCCAAAGACTGCCGCTGGGATGCCGACTTAGATGTATTGGCACCAATAGATATTGCATGCGATTACAACGCCCTTATCAATTGGGTAGCCATCGGCCAAGACAAAGGCCAAAGCTATAATCTACTCAACTCGATGTTTGTGGAAGCACCGCAAAAGATTAGACACCTCGCAGAAAATCTTGATCGCTATTATCGCTTCAAAAAGAAATTCAACTCTACCATTATCTATCATTACGACCACACCGCAGTCAGCCGCAATGCCAAAGACGACATCACCTACAAAGATGAATGGATAAATTGCCTCTCCGATCTAGGTTGGAAAGTGATCCCAAACTACATTGGCCAAGCACTCAGCCACCACTCCCGTTTCCTCCTTTGGCAATCCCACTTCGACGATACCGACACACGCACCCAGCAGTTCCGCATCAATCTCTCCAACAATGAAGAAATGATTATCGGCATGGGTAACGCTGGCGTAATCAATAAGTCTGGCACCTTCTTCAAAGACAAGTCCTCCGAAAAGGACAAGAACTTCCCACAGTCCGAAGCCACCCACAGCACCGAAGCCATGGACACACTCATCACCGCCAAGCAGCGCAGCAAGCTCATCAACGAGCCCGACTTCATCGATACATTCATCCAGAAATAAATCCAAAACCAAAGCCAAAGCCAAAGCCAAAACCAATATGGTGTGCCTAAGGGCACTAGTTGGTAGGGGGCGGCCTCGCTCGGTCAGATATGGCGGTTTTTGCGCCCTTGCAATTGCTTTTCAGCGACAGGGCGGGTCGTGGTGCATCCTTTAGAAATGCAGCGCATTTCTATTTCTTCAAACCTAAACCAATGATCCTAAGCATTTTATACTATTTTTTTTGAGAAATAAAGTCTTTAAAATAGTGGCATATTTGACACGCTTTTACTATATTGTATTGTATTTCAATTCTTTAACGCATAAATCGTATAGTATGACTAAAAACTTAGAAGCAGGTAAAACGCTAGGCGCAAGCCCTGCAAACACACGAAACACCGCTAAAAAAGCAGAAACACAAGCCCCCGAAGTGGAAGCCCTTAAAAAGCAGGTGGAAGAACTGCAAAAGGTGCTGAAAGGTCAGCCGAAAAGCTTTGAAGACCGAATTAAATTTTTCGAGGAGAAGCAAGCCCACATTAAGCGCCTACAAAAGCTGGACGCCTACAAGGACTTTACAGTTAAAATGCTGGAAACCCTCCAGACTGAAACGGAGAAGGACAATTTTTTTACAGAAAATTTTACCCTCAAAGTAGTAAATGGCGACGGCTACCGAGCAGAAAAGGAGCTTTTAAAAATCCATCACCCTGTTTTAATCGGGGAAGTCCTAGAGTTTGCACTTGCCAAGCTGGACAACAAAAGAGAAGATTTAATTAACCTGATAAACGCCTAAGCCATGACAGAGCAACAGAAAGCAAAACGAGAACTTTTGAAAACCCTTTCC
Organism: uncultured Cryomorphaceae bacterium; assembly: GCA_964490025.1. GTDB lineage: Bacteria > Bacteroidota > Bacteroidia > Flavobacteriales > ECT2AJA-044 > CAZBBV01. Next base: position 6,138 of record CAZBBV010000088.1, read on the forward strand.
GCAAAAGCGAAGGAAATCCGAGATTCTTTAACGGAGGAAGCCAACACAGCCGAAGAGGCCATGTATTGGATGAGTCGCACGATTAATTTTATGCTTTTGCGCCATGTGTACGATACAAACGGAGCAACCGAGTTTAACACCTTCAACCAGTGGAAAGAGAAAGGCGCAACCATCAAAAAAGGCGCAAAAGCTTTTCTAGTTTGGGGCCAGCCCAAAGGCACAAAGAAAAGCCAGGACGACCAAAGCCAGGATAACCAGGAGAACGAGGAAGAAGGAGAAGAGGAAAACAGCTTTTTCCCGCTTTGCTACCTCTTCAGCGATAAGCAGGTAACAACAGCCGAAGAAATCGCAGCCGACAAAAAACGACACCAAGACAATAAAGCCACCAGCGAAGCCGAAAAGGAGGATTCCGAAGCCGTACAGCTGGACGAGGTTTTATATTAAGACTATGCGCGCGGGCTTAAATTTCGTTGCCAGTTCCTTTGAAAATGCGCCCAACCCAAATTTGAAAGCGAACGGCGGAACCCATCCGGCAAATGGTGGCCTAATAGATGCCTAATCTATAACAGACAGCCAACTATATTTATAATAGTTGGCTTCTGTGCGCTCCAAGCGGTATTTTTCAGCGCGCTTATTTTCACTATCCTTCATTTCCTTTACGCAATCCCTGCACGACCATTACGGCACGAAAATAACCACGCTGAAAAATGTGTGTATAGCTACTTTTTCCATTCACTACTCTGATTTGCTAGTTGAGGAAAACGTAATAACGGAGAGTAGTGAATGGAAAAAGTTTTACAGACGACAATTTTACAGCTATAAATAATTGCAAATGAGATTTGAACAGCAAAAAAAAAAAGATAAATATTTTAATAATGAAGAAGGCGCCAAACTTCTATGGGAAACCCTT
>CAZBBV010000089.1:0-5296 GCA_964490025.1 uncultured Cryomorphaceae bacterium
AAGCGCTAGGGCGCTGCGCGCATAGCGCAGTCTTTAGTCGTAAATTTTAAGTGGTAAGTCAAGGAAGAGGACAGGGGGTTTCTGCTGTGTTCCTAACGCCGCGTTTTGTCATATTGAGCGGAGCGAAGTATCTCTTTTTAGCTTATTTGATTCTTCACTTCGTTCAGAAGGACAAGGGAGCCTTGACACTATTCCAAACGTCGCCTTTTGTCCTGCTCAGTGGAGCTAAGCATCTCTTATTCGATTTGTAGATTCTTCTCTTCGATCAGAATGACAAGGCGATCGTTCTGCATCATTCCTTAGGCCGCTTTTTGTCCAGCCGATTGCAGCGAAGCATTTTTACCGGTTAGAAAGTGACCAATTACCCTACTTTTCTCAATAACACCGTGGACTGCGTTCCGTCGTCTGTGGACCATGGACCAAAAGCTATCGACTATTCCCCACTTCCTTCCTAAACTTCTCCGCCACGGCCTGCAGCTCTTTGCTCAGGGCGGGGTGCGAGGTGCTGCGCTCCAGGCTGTTGGCCATGCCCACCAGCGTTTGGTGGTAAAACATCAGCATCTCGTCCATTTTCATCTCCTTGGTCCAGAGGTCAATGCGCAGCGCCGATTTCTCCTTTTTGTCCCAAATGGACAGCATTATGGCTTCTGCGCTCGAAGGTTCTTCGCCGGAATCACTGGCGGCCCAGTCAATGCTTTCCGGGATGCGGTTTTCGTCCAGGCCAATGGTGAATTCTATCTTACTCTCTTTATGAATCATTTCAGGGGTTTGTATTTTGAGTTGGCAAAAATGGCTTGGTTGTCCACATCCATCAGCAGGTCCTTGAGGCTCAGTTCCGGATGCTCGTTCATATACGATTCTACAATGCGAAAGCCAATCCATTGGCCTACACGTCCTGGACTATCGCTTTCGTTTTTCGTGCCGAATTTTGAGAATGGGGCCTCGTCAATAAACTTGGTTTTCATTTCCGGAGCGGGCGAAAAGAGCAGGTTGTTTTGCAGGAAGTACACCCACATGGAGGCTTCGTTTTTCTTACACCATTCCCATTGTGCTTCGGTGTATTCGGCCATTTTCCATGTTTCTAAAAATGGCGAACAGGCATGGCTGGCATAGAGCAGCTTGCCATGGTGTACGATATGGTTGATAAAGCTGGCATCCGAGCGGTTGAACGAAATGCGCAGTGAGAAATAGTTCTTGAGCAGCTTGGCGGTAAGGTAATCCTGATCCATTCGCAGACGGATGTAATCGGGCACGCCTACATAGTCGCTAAAGTCGGCGCCGAGGAAGATATCGCTCGCAATAAAAATCCCTTTATCAGTGGGCAGCACGGGATACATAATATCCAAGCCCGAGACGTAAGTGATTACCGGCAGCAGGGGCTCTTCAGGGAAGTAATATTTCAGGTACTTCCAACTTTGGCTCAGCTCGTTTTGCAAGCGTTGGTAGTCTATCCGTGCTTGCGTGGCTTCATAAAGGCGGAGAAAAAAAGTGTCCTGATGGCGGTTATACCATTCGGTGCTGTCGTTGTCGCCTTCAAAAAATGGCGGATATTTGGCCTGCAGTGTGGCCCATTGTTTGCCAAATTCCGAATCGGAGATGCCCAAGAAATCCCGCTCGAAATGGAGCAATTCCAAGGGAGCATCTACCCCGCTAACATCCACCTTGGTGCGGGGCGTGTCGCAGCTGCTGAAAGCCAGCGCAAGCAGAGAAAAGAATAGAATCTTAAAATGGTGCATAAGATGAATTTGACAAATAACTACTACCGGCCGCCAAAAGTATTAATCTCTCCATCAATCGAGGCGAAATCGTCCGTTGTTGCCATAATACTGTTCATTTCGCTTTTGAATACTGCCTTTGCCCAACGCGTGCAGATAGGCGTGGAGCTTATCCCTGCATGGAGCAAGCTGGAAAGCGCGGCACTTGCTGAGGTAAGCAGCCAAATGAACTTCGGAATTGGGCTCACTACCGATATTTATTTCACCGATCGCTATGCTATCAATACCGGTTTTGTGCTCACAGGTCGCGGATCGAACATGGTGCTGCACGACAGCTTGAGGAGCATTCGTGGCAGTTATCTGGACATTCCGGCCCTGCTGAAATTGAGCACCCGACAAATGGGCTACACCACGCTTTTTGCCAAATCGGGGCTTGTGTTTTCGTACCTGCGCAACGAACGAACTAAGGATACGGAAGGGCAGTGGCTCGACAGTCATTTTATGAATCCTTTTGCAGGAAATGTGTATTTCGGTGGTGGTGCCCTGTATAGCTTAGATGGCCGCACGAGCCTGAGCCTTGAACTTGGCTACCTTGTGGGACTCACACCAGGGTTGCAAAAAGATTATTTGCCCGAAAGCGGCAGGAACTACCTCAATCAACTATGTTTGAAGATGGGAATTTTGTTTTAGTCGCATGCAAACGGAACGTATAGTAAATCACATCACCAACTGGCTAAAGGACTACTGCCTAGGTGCAGGCACCAAAGGATTTGTGGTAGGCGTAAGCGGCGGAATCGACTCTGCTGTGGTATCGGCATTGGCGGCGCGCACGGGTCTGCCAACACTGTGTTTGGAGTTGCCCATTCACCAAAGTGAAAAGCAGGTGAGCCGCGCACGAAAGCACATTGCGTTTTTAGAATCGAATCACAATAATGTATGCAGTGTGGAGCTGGAACTAACGCCCGTTTTCGATCAGTTTATGAAGGCATTGCCGGCCGCCGAAACCGAGAAAAGCGAACTGGCTATGGTAAACACACGCTCCCGCTTGCGGATGACAGCTCTGTATCATTTCGCCACCCTGCATGGCTATCTGGTGGTGGGCACGGGGAATAAGGTAGAGGATTTCGGTGTGGGCTTTTTTACCAAATACGGCGACGGCGGTGTGGATCTGAGTCCTATTGCCGACCTGATGAAAACAGAAGTGTATGCCTTGGGAAAATTTCTAGGTATGAACGACGACATTATGATCGCGCCTCCTACGGATGGCCTTTGGGGCGACGACCGCAGCGACGAAGATCAGATAGGTGCCAGCTATCCTGAGCTTGAATGGGCCATGACCTTTTCGGGTTCGGAAGCCGAATTGACTCCAAGACAAAAGGAAGTGCTGGCCATTTATCGTCGGCTGAACCGCATCAACCAACACAAGATGAAGCCCATCCCCGTCTGCATGGTTCCGGACGAATGGAAGCAATAGAAAAACCCTCTCTATCAGCCTAAGGCTAACAAAGAGGGTTTTCAGTTTTAATTCAGATGGGTATTACATCATACCGCCCATTCCGCCGCCCGGCATAGCAGGTGCTGCCTCAGCTTTCGGAATTTCAGTGATGGTCGCTTCTGTAGTCAATAGCAATCCTGCGATTGATGCCGCATTTTCCAATGCCACGCGTGTCACTTTTGTCGGGTCAATGATGCCTTCAGCCAGCATGTTGCCGTAAGTGTCGTTCTTAGCATTGAAACCAAAGTCGTCTTTGCCTTCTTTGATTTTCGACACTACTACCGAGCCTTCAATTCCGGCATTCTCCACAATCTGGCGAAGTGGTTCTTCGATTGCACGAAGCACGATTTGGATACCGGTGGTCTCGTCGGCATTGTCGCCTTTCAAAGTGTTGAGGCCAACCGCAGCGCGGATAAGGGCAACGCCTCCTCCTGGAACGATACCTTCTTGCACCGCAGCACGAGTGGCGTGCAATGCGTCGTCCACACGGTCTTTTTTCTCTTTCATTTCTACTTCTGTGGCGGCACCTACATAAAGCACAGCTACACCTCCGGCTAGTTTTGCCAGACGTTCTTGTAGTTTCTCGCGGTCGTAATCGCTGGTAGTGCTTTCAATCTGCGATTTGATTTGTCCCACACGGGCTTTGATATCCTCGTCGCTACCGGCACCGTTGATGATGGTGGTGTTGTCTTTGTCAATGATCACTTTCTCAGCACGGCCCAGCATTTCTAGTCCTGTAGCATCCAGTTTGTAGCCGCTTTCTTCTGATACTACAGTTCCACCGGTTAGGATGGCGATATCTTCAAGCATGGCTTTGCGACGATCGCCAAAGCCCGGAGCCTTCACGGCAGCCACTTTAAGCGCACCACGAATCTTGTTCACCACTAGGGTAGCCAATGCTTCGCCTTCCACATCTTCGCTGATGATGAGAACAGGGCGACCGGTTTGTGATGTTTGTTCCAATACGGGCAGGATGTCTTTCAATCCGGATATTTTCTTGTCGTGGATCAGGATGTATGGGTGGTCCAGTTCCACTTCCATCTTATCGGCATTGGTAATGAAGTATGGCGACAGGTATCCGCGGTCGAACTGCATTCCTTCCACCACATCAACAGTGGTTTCAAGGCCTTTGGCTTCTTCTACAGTAATCACACCTTCGCGACCTACTTTCTGCATGGCCTCAGCGATTAGCTTGCCTATGCTTTCGTCGTTGTTGGACGAAATAGAAGCTACCTGAACAATTTTATCAGAATTGTCGCCTACCGATTGTGACATGCGCTTTAGCTCGCTTACTACGGCGATAACCGCTTTGTCTATACCGCGCTTTAGGTCCATTGGGTTGGCGCCTGCGGCTACGTTTTTCAATCCGGCAGTTACAATGGCTTGTGCCAATACAGTGGCGGTGGTGGTGCCATCTCCGGCAATGTCAGCCGTTTTGCTGGCCACTTCTTTTACCATTTGAGCGCCCAGGTTTTCAATTGGGTTTTCAAGCTCAATTTCTTTGGCTACAGTCACTCCGTCTTTGGTGATGGATGGTGAGCCATACGATTTTTGGATGACCACATTGCGACCTTTGGGCCCCAGGGTCACTTTTACTGCATTCGCCAATGCGTCAACGCCACGCTTTAAGGCGTCGCGGGCATCCATGTTGAATTTTATCTCTTTTGCCATGTTTGTTTATGGTTTTATTACGGTTACTACTAGTTGTTAGATGATTGCGAAGATGTCGGACTCGCGCATAATGAGGTAGTCCTTGCCTTCAAATTTGAATTCTGTTCCGGCGTATTTTCCATAAAGGATGGTGTCGCCTACTTTCACAGTCATAGGTTCGTCTTTCTTGCCGTTTCCTATGGCCACTACTACACCGCGTTGCGGTTTTTCTTGTGCGGTATCGGGGATGATAATGCCTGAAATGGTCTTTGTTTCTGCCGGCGAGGGTTCTACCACCACGCGGTCTGCAAGAGGTTTAATGTTCGGATTTGACATATTGATTGATATTATAGGTTTAACATTTGTTTGAAAAAACACAGGCGCGCATTGGTCAGAAAGTGTGCCATGCGCCGATAGCCGTACATTTTGTCAGACA
>CAZBBV010000089.1:5396-7032 GCA_964490025.1 uncultured Cryomorphaceae bacterium
ATTAGGCTCACTAGGGCAATTGCCAAGGTCCATGTTCCTTTGTCGAGGAAATCGGTGGTCTTTTGTACTCCAAACATTTGGTTGCTGCCGCCGAAAGAAGAGGACAATCCTCCACCTTTTGGGTTCTGTACCAAAATCATGAGGATGAGGAGAATACAAACAATAATGATAAGAATGGAAAATATCGCGTACATGTTTATGGTTTGTTTTGCTTAAGCGCTTGTAGTTCAGAAATTCGAGCGGCAAATAAACTACTTTTTTCAGGATATTTCAAAAGGAGAATTTTGTAGGCATTGATCGACTTATCGTACAGTCCTTGTTCGGCATACACGCGCGCCAAAGTCTCTGTCATCAAGGCCGGGGTGTAGCCCTCCGTGGGTTCTACAACTCTTGGTTTAAGCTTTATTTCGTCGCGGCTTGGGCGGCTTATGGTGGGTTCTTTTTCCAGAAAGCGATCCACAATTTTATCCAAGGGTTTCTTGGCTTCCTCTTCCCGATTTACGGGATTTGCAGAAAGCAATTTTAGCCATTCATTAAAGGAATGTCGTTCGTTGGGGCTAAACTCCAGAGGCTGTTCGGTTGCGTTTTCAAGTATTTCTTCTTGCGCTTCTTGTTCAATATCAGGCTGCGGCGCTTTCTCAGCCTCAGGACTAGTTTGATCAGATGTATCAGTCAGAGGTTCGTTTCCGGTCACAGCCTCTTCAATGTAGTCTTCGAGTGGCCGTTCAGGGTAGTCGGGTGTGCTGATGTAGCCAAAGAGCACTGTGCGACTGGAGGCATGGGCGGCTGTGGTGCGCAGTTGCTGATTGAAGCGATAGCTGCCGGAGTTTTGTAAGGCCTTGAGGTGAAGGAAACGCGCTGTTTGGAAGTAGGGGTAGCTTTCTATAATTCCGCCGAGTTCGTCCACTTGTTCTTTCCCAATTTCTTTGGGATGCTCCATGTATTGATATAGCTGTTCGGCATTCATTACCAGTTTACCAGGGCTTTGTTGAAGATATCTTCGGCAAGTTCGGTGGTGATTTGCTGCATCAGTTGGTCCTCAATCTGGTTCAGCTCTTGAGTGGCATCAAAATCGGCAAAGCGGGTAAACACTTGCTCAAAGTCGTTCTCAGAGTCCACATTGTTGGTGTAGGACACTTTCACAGAAATGGTCAAGCGGTTTTGTGCCGCTTGGTCGCCTTGTTGGATGTTGATAGGCCGGACGCTATAGTCAATGATGGTGCCTTCGAACACCAAATCGCCATTTTCAGGTACCAGAGTAAGGCTGGTTTGAACGATAAAAATGTCTTTGAGTTTTTCCGTAAACACCTGACTTAAGTTGGGCTGAAACAGGGGCGCGAAATTTTCGAAATAATAGATCGTGATGGTTTTTACATCCGGCGAAATGGAGGCGCCTGTGAAGCTATACCCTCCGCATGCGCTCAGGAAAAAAGTGAGTGATATGTAGGCCAACCATCTTCGCATCACATGTTGAATTGTTTGATTTTGCGATACAATGTCCGCTCTGAAATGCCCAGTTCGCGGGCCGCATCCTTGCGCTTTCCTCTGTTTCTGGCCAATGCTTTCCGAATCATTTCTATTTCCTTGTCCTGAAGGCTCAGACTTTCTTCCACAACTTCGTCAGCATCTATCACCT
>CAZBBV010000090.1:0-7019 GCA_964490025.1 uncultured Cryomorphaceae bacterium
GGCCAATTAGCACTTCCAGCACCACGGCCAGCATCTGTCCTGGAGATTCTATCTTCTTGGGAGGCGCATGGCGATTTACAGCAGGAGCTTATGTGGACACTTATGTGGCTGCCAATGCTTGTGACAGTTTGCGCACGACTACACTTTCCATTCTGCCAATTGCTACTTCAAATACCACCGCCAGCATCTGTCCTGGAGATTCTATCTTCTTGGGAGGCGCATGGCAGTTCAGCGCAGGCACTTATGTTGATACCTATGTGGCCGCCAATGGTTGTGATAGCTTGCGAAGTACCATTGTGAGTATTTTACCGATAGCCACTTCGAGTGCTTCGGCAAGCATTTGCCCCGGCGACTCTATATTCCTAGCAGGCGCTTGGCAAACAGCAACAGGCACTTACATAGACACCTATGTGGGTTCAAATGGTTGCGATAGCCTGCGCAGCACTACCTTGAGCTTCTTGCCTACCAGCACGAGCAGCGGTAATGCAAGTATTTGCCCCGGCGATTCTATCTTCCTAGGTGGCGCATGGCAAACCACTGCAGGATCATACGTGGATACTTATGTGGCTGCCAATGGCTGTGATAGTGTTCGAACCACTTCGCTCAGCATATTGCCGGTGCCTGTTGTTAACGCATCTGCCAGCATTTGTCAAGGAGATAGCATTCAGTTGGGCGGTGCATGGCAAACAACGGCCGGCATCTACACGGATATTTATCAGGCGGCCAATGGCTGCGATAGTATCCGTAATACAACCCTGACTATTGTTGCTCCTACCACCGGATCGCAGTCGCTAACCATCTGTAATGGCGACTCTATTTTCTTGGGTGGCGCATGGCAGTACACAGCAGGTAGTTATGTTGACAATATCATAGCCACCAATGGTTGCGATAGTATTCTAACTTCCAACCTATCTGTTTACCAAGTGGATACTTCAGTAACCATGAACAACAACATAATTACGGCAGGCGCCACAGGTGCGGCGTATGTGTGGTTGAATTGTGTAGGCAATGTGCCAATATCGGGAGCAACAGCACAGGTATTTGCGCCAACAGTCAATGGTTTGTACTCGGTAGTCGTTACGCAGAATGGCTGTACCGACACCTCGACATGTGTTGCGATTACCACGATAGGTATCAAGGACTACGAGATTCCGAATCTGAGCTATAGCCCGAACCCAACAACTGGATTGGTGAACATCAACCTTGGGGCGCGCTACAAGCGAGTAACCGTAAGCGTTGTGAGCAGCTCGGGTCAAATGGTGAGCAAGTTTAGCTTCAGCCGGACCGACCATGCCCAAATCGACCTGAGCGAATTGCCAGCTGCAACCTATTTCTTGCAAATAGATGCAGATGACAAACGTGAAATTGTGAAGATTGTAGTTCAGTAAGAATTGCAAAATGTACCTATAAAAACCGCCCGCCATTCGCGGGCGGTTTTTTTTCGGCCTTATTCGTATGTAGGTTTGAGTCTTTAAATACAATCCACAGTTCTGCGTATCATTGTATCCATGAAGCACCGCAACCCTGACAGTTTTATTAAAAAGCCCATCTTTCCTGGCGGACCCAAGGCAATGCGGGATTTTATCTACCGCCAATTGAAGTATCCCAATGAAATGCTGCAAAGTGGAATTTCGGGCATTGTGCGGGTGCGCTATTCTATCGACAAGCACGGAGCAGTAGTGGAGACGAACGTGATCAAAGGACTTTCGCCCGCATTCGACCTTGAAGCTTGCCGGGTTATTTCCCTACTTCACTTTGAAGTGCCGAAGAACAAAGGCATTCGTGTGGTATTTCATCAGGTGGCCAACATTCGTTTCGAAGTACCAAAGCCTCCGAAGCCGATTCAGCAGCCGGTGCAAATTGTGTATCACTTTCAACCCAATGCAAAGACTGACAAAGCATAGTTTTCGAATCTCCGGCAGACAGAACTTGGCTTGTTCTTCAATGTGGAAGGCCTTATGGATCATTGTAGTTATTCTGGGTTTTGGCCACGCCCATGCTCAAGTCTCGGGTAAAGATTGCCTAACATATAGCTACCATTGGCAGAGTAATGACTCGGATGTCGAGGGCCAATTGCACCCCCATCTACAAGTGTGGTTGATGCGCTATAGCAAAGAAAGCTTGGAAGCGAAGGGCTATTGTGAGCGGGAGATAGGGGAGCTAACGTTTTCTATGTTCGTGTGGCTAAGCACTACCGAAAAGGTGGTGTACGAAGAAATGTTTACCGGAAGTCCGCATCAACTGGGCGTTGCCATTCCGCACGATCTGGGCTATCGTGCCGAAAAGATAGAAACGCTGAAGTACATCAACGTGATGATAGTGATGAAAACCAAGGATGAAGAATTGATTTGGAACAGCAGCCAAAGCAGGCAGGCGAAACAATACAAGGCCGGAAACGCCGAGAAGCGAACAAAAAAAATGGTGAAGAAACTCTTGAAAGGAATTCCTTCACCATCTGCTATAAATTGATTTATGGGTTGTTGCTTACAATCTTAAACACTGTACGTCGGTTCACTTCGTGGTCATCAGCTGAGCAATGCTCAACCTGTTTGTCTTCCAATTGCCTGAATTTCTTCAACCCAATTTTCTTTACATCTTCATCTGCTTCGCAGGCGCAATCGTTGGTTAGTTCGTATTCGCCATAGCCTCTTCCGGAAATGCGATCAGGTGAAATGCCTTTACTCACGATATAAGCCACACTCGATTCCGCTCTTTTTTGCGACAGCCATTCATTGTATTCGGCTGTGTGGCGGCAGTCGGTATGCGATCCGCATTCCACAATCAGGTTGGGGTGTTCGGTCATAATGGCCACTACACTGTCCAATATTTTGGCGGCATCCGGACGTATGTTGTACTTATCACGATCAAAATATATTTTAGGCAATTCCAGAATTTCACCCACAGCAAAAATTACCGGTGGTTCTTTTTGCAGTGGAATGATGAGCGTTGCCTTTTGAATCATGCCGTTGTACACAGGGGTGTACAATACGGTATCGCCATAGTAACCTGTGGCCGAAGCTTCAAAACGGTATTCAACTTTTGGTTTCGCCGCTGCGAAATAGGCCCCCGTAGAGTCGGTAGTGTGCGAAGCCAATAAGGAGTTCTCCAGGTTTTCATAATGGATTAGGTGGGCAGTGTCAATGGGTTCATTGGTTTCAGCATCCACTATGATGACCTCTAGGTGTATTGAAATGTCTACGCGGAATTTATATATGTCATCACCATCCTTGGAGGTGTCGCGGTTGCTGGAAAAATATCCAAAGTTCATGTCGTTATTCAGAATCAGCCCGAAGTCGTCCATAGGGCCGTTTAGCGGGAAGCCCATGTTGATTGGTTTGCCAAAATTGTCGCCTACCCGCGGGCACACAAAAACATCCAGTCCACCGAGACCGGCATGCCCGTCGGAAGCGAAGTATAGGTTGCCATTCGCATGAAGGAATGGGAACATTTCATTTCCAGCCGTATTCACCTTATCGCCAAGGTTTACTGGCGTTCCCCAAGTTCCGTCTTCGTTTCTTGTTGAAATGTAAAGGTCTGCAGCGCCAAAGCCTCCGGGCTTGTCCATAGCGAAGATCATGTACCTATCGTCGCTAGAAATAGTAGGGTGTCCCACACTAAATTCTTTGCTATTGTATTCAAAAGGCTTTGGATTTGACCATTCAATTGACCCGTTGCTGCTCACCTTTCTTTCAATCCGGTAAATTTCCAAAGTCACCACGTCATCCGAGCTGCGCACCAACTTGCCGTCATTGTAATTGTTTCGGGTAAAGTACATTTCGCTCATGTCTTTATTGAATGTCACAGGGCCTTCATGGTACTTCGAGTTGTGTTTTTTGAACAATGGTCTTGGGTTGCTCAGTTCGCCCGTGCTGCCCACATCCGCCACAAACAAATCCAAATAAGGCTTACCGTTCCAGGTATAGTTGCGCTTCACCATAAAATTGTCCGTTCTGTTGGACACGAAAATGACTTTATCGCCATAGTATGCCGGAGAGAAATCATCCAATTCGCTGTTTATCTCAGTAAGACGGATATCGTATCGGTCGGGATCGGATTTTAGTTCGTTTATCAATTCTTCTGAGTATTCCCGGTTGGCAATGGCTCTTGAGTCATTTTGCGATTGGGCAATAAACTTATCCATCCACGCCACACTTTCGTCATAGCGGCCCAAGCCCTGCAGTATCTTCGCGTAGTTGTAATAGTCCAATGCTTCGTGATTGGCGGCATCTCCGCTAAGTAGCACGGCATACCACTTTTCTGCGCCTACCAGGTTGTGATTTTTGTGGTAGGAAATGGCCAACTTCCGCACAATTGCAGGATCGGGGTTCTCATCACCGTTCAAAATTTCCTCGTACCGGTTTATGGCCTCCACATATTCGTAGTTGTTGTAGTATTTATCGGCAATTTTCACTTTCAATTGCTGGCCGATACTCAGGTTTGTGAGAAACATGAACACCGCAACGAGTATGGTACTTAATCTGCGCATAGCGTTTTTCTGATCTGTTATTAGAAGTATCGTGGCGATTTCAGTCGTTGTTCTTGGAAAATAAAGTCGTACACCAGCGAAATTTCATGCGAGCCTGAATTGTACTTCTGAAGTTCGGTAGTGGAATAGTCGTAAGAATAGCCAATCATAAACTGAGGGGTAACGTAAACACCCACCAAGCCACCAAATGAATCGCCGTAACGACCATAAACACCCAACCAAAGTTTATCTAAGAACAGGAAACTTAGGTTTAGGTCTCCACTTAATGGCGCGGCATCCACTGCTTTCACCAATATAGATGGTTTGAATTTGATTTCCTCCGTAATGTCTATTACAAACCCTGTGATGAAGAATAGGTGGCGTATTTCTTTGGGTCGGCTTACACTTCCGCCGGTTTCTTCGTAGATCGTGTTTTCAAAAAATTTGGGCATAGAAATACCTGCATAGAACCGTTCTCTCTGATAGTAGGCGCCAAGGCCCACATTGGGCATAAAGCGATTTACATTTCCATATTGAAAAGCAGGATCATTTGGATCAATTACATTGAGGTTGCTCAAATTACTGTTCAGGTTGTTAAAGCCTGTTTTCAAGCCCACGCTTATGCGGGATTTTTCAGTAAGCTTAATTCTGGCTGCGAGATCGACATACAACCCTGTTTGCTTTACGGGCCCAATTTCGTCGTACACCATGGAAACACCCAGTGCTAGGGCTTGCCTTCTCAGTGGCGTATGTGCCGATAGGGTAGTGGTCTTTGGTGCGCCTTCCATGCCCACCCATTGGTTGCGGTGCAACATGGCAAGGGTCAAAGCGTCTCTCGAACCCGCATAGCCTGGATTAACGGTCAGCATATTGAACATATACTGGGTGTACATGGGGTCTTGTTGGGCCTGAACTTTCAGGCTCAACAAGGCTCCCACTACTATTGCTATAAATGCTATTCTCTTCATTTTATCGTGCATTTTCTTTTATTAACGATATATGTAAATCCATCCTTGGAATGGCTCAATATCAGGTACTCCAAGGTTCAATATGTAGAAGTAAGTACCGGTAGGTAAGGTTTCATCCGCACCTCCGAATACAAACTGTCCGGATTTGGCTGTACCATCCCATTCATTCAGGTAACCTTCTTTCTCAAACACCTTATTCCCCCAACGATTGAAGATCATTAGTTTGTTGTTCGGATAGTTTTCAATGCCCGGAATTACCAAGAAGTCATTCAGTCCGTCGCCATTTGGAGAGAATCCTTGCGGAACGGTAAGTGTTGGTACACGGTTGTCTTCAATCGTAATGTATACCCACGCCGTATCACATAGCTCAACAGTATTTCCATCACAATCGATCCATGGGTAGCACAGTGTATACATAACGGAGTCTAGGCCCACATATCCCGGATCTGGATCGTAGCTCAACAAATCGGTACCTGAATTGAAGGTAGAGGTTCCGTTTATTGGGCTTGAAATGATGGATACCGTGTGTCCATTCAATACATTGTCGTTCGCCAATATCGGGATGAAGATGGCCAAATCCATATCGGATACCACAGTGTCGTTCACCGCAGTAGGTGCCACTTGCTCGCCCACCACATTGATATACACCCAAGCTGTGGCGCACAATACCGGTGTGCCGTTGTCGCACACTTCATATTGAATCTGTTCTTGTCCAACGAATCCGCTATTCGGTGTGTACATCATTTCTCCTGTTACCGGATCAATAAGCACAGTGCCGTTCAGTGGGCCTGTTAAGATATTCACTGCAGGAACAATGGTTCCGTCAATATCTGAATCATTGTCAAGAATGGAGATGATCACCATGTTGCCTGTTTCCACACAAGCACTGTCGTCCACAGCTACAGGCGCATCATTCACCGAATCAACACAGATGAACACCACGGCAGTGTCGCACAGCACCGGCATTCCATTGTCACACACTGCGTAGGTGAACTGGTCGTTTCCGAAGAAGTTCGGGTTCGGTGTGTAAGTGATTTCACCGGTTGTGGTGTTCACAGTGGCCGTACCATTCGCAGGTGCTGATACAATGGTCACCGAAGCAGGGTTGATGTTTCCATCCACATCACTGTCGTTGGCCAATACAGAAATCAACACAGAGCTGTCCTCATCAAAACATGGAACAGTGTCGTTGGTTGCTACTGGCGCATCATTCACCGGATCAACACAGATGAACACCACGGCAGTGTCGCACAGCACCGGCATTCCGTTGTCGCACACTGCGTAAGTGAATTGGTCATTTCCGAAGAAGTTTGGCGCCGGGGTGTAAGTGATCACACCCGTTACCGCGTTCACCGTGGCAGTTCCATTGGCTGGAGCGGTAATGATGGTTACCGAAGCAGGGTTGATGGTTCCATCCACGTCGCTATCGTTGGCCAATACATTGATCAATACCGAACTGTCTTCGTCAAAGCAAGGAACAGTGTCGTTGGTTGCTACAGGCGCATCATTCACCGGATTAACACATATGAATACCACGGCAGTGTCGCACAGCACCGGCATTCCGTTGTCGCACACCGCGTAGGTAA
>CAZBBV010000091.1:0-7011 GCA_964490025.1 uncultured Cryomorphaceae bacterium
AACACCATGGCTTGACGACAAGCACACGGTTTTTGGTCATGTGGTGGAAGGACAAGAAGTGGTGAACGCCATTGCACAAGGTGATGTGATGGAGACAGTAACCATTATCAGAGTAGGTGATAAAGCCAAAAAATTTGATGCGGCTAAAACATTTACCGACATGAAGACCAACTGGGCCAAAATGCAGGAGGATAAGCGCAAAGCGGAAGAAGAAGCTTTCTACACAGAAATGATGGCCCGCTACCCAAATGCGAAGAGAACCGAAAGTGGCCTTTTGTATATCATTAATAAAGAAGGAGTGGGAGATTACCCGCAAGCCGGTCAAACCATTGCAGTGGATTATGTGGGAACTTTTGCCGACGGTTCGCTATTCGATACCAGCATTGAAGAAGTGGCCAAAGCGAAAGATGTGTACAACCCACAGCGCCCATACGCTCCACTTGAGTTTCCTGTTGGACAAGGCCGTGTGATTCCGGGATGGGACGAAGGCATGAAGCTGTTTAAGAAAGGGGGCGAAGGCATCCTAATCATTCCCGGCAAGCTGGGCTACGGCGAGCGCGGATATCCGGGTGTTATTCCACCAAACGCCAGCCTTATTTTTGAGGTGACTCTAGTAGACATCAAATAAAACCAAAACCCCGAATTGCTTCGGGGTTTTTTCTTTTCCGGCGAATGGTACTTTTGGAAGGATTAAGCCAATTAAATGAAAAGTAAGGATTGGAATTACGCAGACTTTGGTGGCAGGTATTTCTTACCGGAGCATTATCACGATCGATTGTTGAAACTCGAACTACAAAGTGAGTTGGTTGGCACTTCATTCGAAGGGAGGCCTCTGACGCTATACTCCAAAGGTAACGGACCAAGAAAGGTGCTTATTTGGTCGCAGATGCATGGAAACGAACCCACCGGCACCTTAAGTATGCTCGACATATTGGGCAATTATTCTTCAGAACTAGACAAGTTAGAAGATGTGTCGATTCACTTTCTTCCCATTCTCAATCCCGACGGCGCGTTGCGTTTCACGCGAAGAAATGCGCAAGAATTGGACATCAACCGTGATGCGCGCGACTTTGCTACGCCTGAAGGCAAAATCCTGATGCAGGTCGTTGAAAAACTTAAGCCTGAGCTGTGCCTCAATCTGCACGACCAACGCACCTGTTTTTCGTCAGGCGAGGGGAGCGCTCCCGCCGTATTTGCTGTATTGGCGCCAAGTGCCGGAAAAGAGCAGCCCACCAATGAGGCCAGAAAGAAGGCCATCCAAATTCTGAATGCAGCATTAAGCGATTTGATGCCGAATGAAAATATTTCAAGATTCACGGATGAATTTTACCCCACAGCTTTTGGCGACCAGCTTCAAGCACAAGGGTTTTGCAACATACTCCTGGAGGCCGGCGCTCGATATCATGACAAAGAGCGGTGGGAAGCCCGGGCCATTATGGGCAAATGCATTCTCAGCATCCTACAACATTTTAGTTCGAATACTTTGGTGAAATCCAATACTTACGAATCCTTGCCGCTGAACAAGGAAAGCTTGGAAGACGTCATTTTTCGAAATGTAGTATGGAAAGTTGGTGAAAGGAAATGGAAAGGTCAGATGTCTGTACGCAGAACGGAAACCGCGCTGGATGGAACAATCGTGTATGGTATAAAGTTGGTCGATCAAGGAGACTTGGCACACAAACGCTGCCATATAGAAGTGCAGGAGGAAATTGAAATGAATGAGGTCTTTCCGCTCGAAAGCGATCTTGCCAAAGCAAGCTTTGTTTCAAAGCGCGGAATCAGAAGTTTTTCGGAGTTTATTTAAGCTTAAGTGCCGCACTATTGATGCAATAGCGCATTCCCGTTGGTTTAGGTCCATCAGGAAAAACATGCCCAAGATGGCCGCCGCAATTGGCACAGAGCACTTCTGTGCGCGCCATGCCTAGGCTTCTGTCCGTTATTTCAACTACATTTTTGCTGCCAATGGCTTGATAATAACTTGGCCATCCTGTTCCACTATCAAACTTATGCTTTCCGCTAAACAATGGATTGGCGCATGCCGCACACACGAAAGTTCCTTCTCCCTTATAATTATTGTATTCACCCGAAAATGCGCGCTCCGTACCCTTCTTGCGCATCACGAAGTAAGTCTGTTCAGGAAGTTCTTTTTTCCATTGCGTTTCCGATTTCTCCAATGGAAACTTCATGCTTTCAGATTCTTTGCTGTTTTGTCCGGAGCATGCGGTAAAGACAAAGGCTGTAAGTAAGGAAAGAATGGTTTTCATGGATTGTTTTTCTAGAAAACTACATTCCAGGCTTATTGTTTTCCCAGAAACGCTAAGATTCTTTCGATCACGTGCTTATCGCGAAGGATGCGGCGGTGGCCCTGGCCTTTGGTAATCATCACCTCGCTGCCTTTCCAATGCTTTTGAAAATGGTAGGCATCCTGAAAATCGACATCCGCGTCATCTTCGTCGTGAATGATCAATCCGGGTGCCTGCACGCTTTCTACGATAGTAAAGCCGGAAAAATCGTCTAACTGAATCGAGTATTTTTCTTCCAAATGGTTTCTTAGCCGTTGTTCCACTTTTGACGAAACGTTGATGGAATTGCAAAACCGGTGTATCAAATCGGTCATATTGCTGGGCGAACCAATGATGACAATCCGTTCGAAGCTTTCGTGGCGCTTCTGTTCGAGTACGGAGGCTATTCCGCCAAGCGAATGCCCAATAGCAGATTGGATATGCGGATATTCCACCTTTACCAGGTGCAAGGCCTCCTGAAATTCCAACATATTGGTCTGTGAACCTGGCGAAAGCCCATGCCCGGGTGGCTCTATGGCAAATACTTCAAAACCACCGTGAACGAGTTGCTCAATCAATGCTTCCATTTGCGTTCCGCGTCCGCTCCAGCCGTGCATCAGCACCACGGCTTTTTCTCCTTTTCCCCAGCGCAAAACGTGAAAAGGGTGACCGCTACTGAGCTTTCTTTTTTCAATAGATGCCTTCTTCAACAACTCTTTCTCTTTTGCACCATATGGGAAACGAATGGGTCGGAAGAAAAAATACCAGGCCAGCTTGAATGCCAAATAAACACTTAGGCTTTCCAAAACCTGCATTCCAAAACGAATGTATTTCGGAACCTGAATGCTTTGAGGCTTCTTTCTTTGCTTTGTCATCTGGCCAAAATCAAGAATATCGCAGGCTTCTTATCAAAATGGTTGGCTTCCTGCTTTTTCCATTCCTTCACTTTTTTTGTGATGATGGTTTCGTCTTGCTGATTGAGGTTGCAAGCCACACAAAAGTCTGTTTCGGGCGAAAGCGTAGTGAGTAGCACTTCCATCATTTTCTTGTTTCTGAATGGGGTTTCCATGAACATTTGGGTGGCACCGGTTCTGGCGCTTTCTTTCTCCAAGGCTTTTATGGCTTTTAATCTATCCGATCCGTCGATAGGCAAGTAGCCGTGGAAATGGAACGACTGACCGTTCAGTCCTGAAGCCATTAGGGCAAGAGCAAATGAGGTGGGGCCTACCAAGGGAACCACGCGAATTCCGCGCTGGTGCGCCATGCGCACTATATCGCCGCCCGGATCGGCAATACCCGGAAAACCAGCCTCTGAAACAAGGCCAATGTTTTCGCCACGCTTGCAGGCATCCAAAAAGGTTGGAATCTCCTTCTTATCGGTGTATTTTCCCAATACGTGTATTACCAAGTCGTTCTGCGGCGTTTCGATCTCCATTTTCTTCAGGAATGCACGAGCCGACTTCTCATTTTCTACTATAAACTCCTTTAGCTGCGTAACGATTTGCTTCACAGAAATAGGCAATACTTCCATGGGGGCATTTTCTCCCAGCGGGGTTGGGATCATGTACAACTTGCCTTTAGCGGCCATACTTTTCAATTATAATAGAGCATGCATCATGCAATAGCGCGTAAACGTATTCAAAACCTTGTTCTCCGCCAAAGTAGGGGTCGGGGACCTCAGTTTCCGGCGATTCGGCATTTTCTTTTAGCAAAAGGGAGACTTTTTGCGCGTCCTGTTCATTTCTGGCAACGGCAAGCACATCTCGCAAGTTGCTTTTGTCCATTACAAATATTCGGTCGAAGCTGTCAAAATCACCAACTGTGAATTGGCGAGCGCGCAGCTTGCTGATGTCGTGTTGGTTTCTGTGCATGCATTGGGTGGCGCGCGTGTCGGGTGCTTCGCCGATATGAAAGGCTGATGTTCCGGCACTGTCAATGGTGAAATTTCGATCAAGATCAAGGTCGCGTAGTATGCCCTCGGCCATTGGCGATCGGCAAATATTACCCAAACAGACCATCAGTATTTTCATGCGGCGTAAAATGAAAAAGGAACTCCGAAGAGTTCCTCTATTGCTTTTAGTTCAAAGTGAGCTTTTTCTCTATCTCGTCCACATACAGGCGGAAACGCTTGTCGGTGTCGGCCAGGTTGTTTACCGTGCGAACGGCGTGCAAAACGGTGGCGTGGTCTTTATTTCCGCACTGTGCGCCTATAGATGCCAGGCTCGATTTGGTCAATTTTTTGGCAAAGAACATAGCCAACTGACGTGCTTGTACAATCTCCCGCTTGCGTGTTTTCGATTTCATCAGCTCCATGGGCATGTCGAAATAGTCGCACACCACTTTCTGGATGTAGTCAATACTCACCTCACGGGTTGTATTCTTCACAAACTTGTCAATCATTTGCTTGGCAAGTTCGAGCGTGATCTTCTTCTTATTCAAACTTGATTGGGCAAGAAGAGATATGAGCGCGCCCTCTAGTTCACGAATGTTAGATGTGATGCTGTAGGCCAAATACTCCGTTACCTCTTTGGGCATTTCAATGCCGTCTTTGTAGAGCTTGTTCTCCAGAATGGCAATACGCATTTCCAGATCGGGCGATTGCAAATCAGCCGAAAGTCCCCATTTGAATCTTGAAAGAAGGCGTTGTTCCATGCCTTGCATGTCCACAGGAGCGCGGTCTGATGTAAGTACTATCTGCTTGCCGTGCTGGTGCAAGTGGTTGAATATGTGAAAGAAAACATCCTGCGTTTTTTCTTTGCCTGCGAAAAACTGAACATCATCAATGATCAACACGTCCATCATTTGATAGAAGTGTACAAAATCATTCTTGGTGTTCTGTCTGATGGCTTCGATAAACTGCTGGGTGAATTTTTCTGCAGACACATACAGCACCGTCTTTTCGGGGTAGCTGTCTTTTATTTGTATACCAATGGCGTGTGCCAAATGTGTTTTTCCGAGACCCACACCACCATAGATAAGTAGTGGGTTGAAAGAAGTTCCGCCGGGGCTTTTTGCTACGGCAAATCCTGCGGAACGGGCCAAGCGGTTGCAATCTCCTTCAATGAAACTCTCGAAAGTGTAATTGGGGTTCAGTTGCGATTCCACCGTTACCTTCTTAAGGCCGGGAATCACAAAGGGATTTTTTACGCCGGAATTGCTTCCAATGTCCACCGGTACGGATACCTGTGGGTTCTTAATTGGTCCTCGTTGGCTGCTGGGTAATTTCACGCTGTACGGCTTGCTGTTGCCATAGGTGTTTTCCATAATAATACTGTACACCAATTTTGCCTCAGGTCCAAGCTCTTTTCTTATAGCGGATTTCAGCAGTGTGATGTAGTGTTCTTCTATCCATTCGTAGAAGAATTTACTAGGAACTTGAATGCTTAATACGTTGTCCTTTACCTTTAGCGGCTTGATTGGAAGAAACCAAGTTTTGTAACTCTGTGCATTGATATTGTCCTTAATGAACTCAAGACAATTCGACCACACAGTTTCCGCAGATTGCTCCATAGAAACGTTCACTGATTTAGGGGTTTAACAAATAATTAATTTCGGTCAGGCAAGAGCACTCAAGACCCTTCGGCAACAAGGCAAAAGTGTGAATTAAAAAGTTACAAAAAAAAGTTTCCGAAGGTTGATTTATTGAAAATATTTTAGCAGTTTCTGTCCGTTTTCAATCGCTCTACAGCTCAGTAAGTACGATTTATTTATTTGATACACAAATGTTTAAAAATATTTTTAGCACATGCATCAGCACATCACCCACACGAGAGTAAGATATGGCGAAACCGACCAAATGGGCTATGTGTACTATGGCCGTTATGCTGAGTATCTGGAGGTTGGGAGGGTAGAAAGCCTCAGATCTTTGGGTGTGACTTATAAAGAAATGGAAGCCCGCGGTGTGATGCTTCCTGTTTTACATCTCGACATAAAGTACATCAAGCCGATCAACTACGATAGCTTGGTGGAGATTCGAACCACCATTCGCGAACTGCCTAGCAGCAGAATCCATTTTGAGCATGAATTGTATGTGGAAAATGAATTGAAATCTATGGCCAAAGTCACGCTGGTGTTTGTTGACATGATAAAGAACAAGCCTACAAAAGCGCCGGACGACCTTCTGGAGGTGCTTCGGCCTTACTTTAGTACCGAATCAGCTTAAAGGCTTGCGATTCAGTCTCCTTGCTTGCTATTAAGTAATAGACGCCGGGGGATAAATGCTCGCCGGATATTCTTATCTCATTGTCCAGCAGGTGATTGTTGGTTGCAACCAATCTTCCCAATTGATCAACCAATTTGAATTGGTAGGACGAAATATCATTCGCCGAAATGATTACTTCACCTCCTTGACTGAACTCCATAGTTGCGCGTATCTGTAGCCGATTTTCCAAATTCTCGTTTAGCGAAATGAGACAGGAAGACAAGCAATATTGCTCCATAACCTGACATATCACGGCGCCATGAATACCGCCATACAATAGGCTATCTGCCTGAAGGAAAAACATAGCCGCATTAGCTACAGAAATATTGATAGCATAATTGTACAAGCTCTCTATGAGGATTTCAGAGGCTATTTCTAGCCCAAGTTGATTGGTTACTGATACCAAGAAGCTGCTGAAAAGGTCGGCATGTTGGTGCACGCTGGAGCCAAACACAATGTTAGTATAGCACTTGTTCGAAACGCAGGTTCGTCCATTCCAAAACTCATTGTGCCCATCCCATGAGAAAA
>CAZBBV010000092.1:0-6970 GCA_964490025.1 uncultured Cryomorphaceae bacterium
GGTTGGCTACTATCAGGTCGGGTTGTAATGCGGCAATGCGCTCCAAATGAAGCTTTTTCGTTCCACCCACGATTTCTTTTCGAGCCCTCCATTCTTCGGGATGCACGCAAAACTTGGTGATGCCCACCACCTCTCGCTCAAGGCCTAGCACATAAAGCAACTCGGTGAGCGAGGGAACGAGCGACACAATGCGCTGTGGCGCTGCGTTTAGCGTTATGGTTCTTCCGGTTTGATCGATATGGGTAGCCATTACAGCACGCCCACCACGTCGTGTTGCGTAATGATGTGGTATTTGCCCTGACCCAGTTCTACCAACACAGCGCCTGTTCCCTGAGCCATTCTGCGTGCAATGGTTTCTATCGGGTCGCTGGCCTGCACAATGGGGAATGGTGCCTGCATGTAGTCTTCCACGCGCTTGTCGCGGGCCGAAGGGTCGGCCACCATGGCTTGTAGCAAGTGATTGTCGCTCACACTGCCTACAAACTTTCCTTCACTCACCACCGGCAACTGGCTGATGCCGTATTTGCGCATCAATGCCACGGCGTTGTGCAATGGCTCGCCTGCAACTATGGTGGCTAGTGGAAGATTAACGTGTTTGGCTATGAGGTCGCGAGCCACTTTGTTTTCTTCGTTCAGGAATCCGCGCTCGCGCATCCAATCGTCGTTGTACACCTTGCCCACATAGCGGCTGCCATGGTCGTGGAATAGCACTACAACCACAGAATCTTTGTCGAGTAAATGCTTTAGTTGCACCACACCCTGCATAGCACTTCCTGCGCTGTAGCCCAATAGCAGGCCTTCTTCTTTGGCCAAGCGGCGGGTCATGAGTGCCCCGTCGCGGTCGCTTACTTTTTCAAAACGGTCAATAAGCGAGAAATCCACATTTTTTGGGAGGATGTCTTCGCCTATGCCTTCGGTGATATAGGAATAAATCTCATTGTTGTCGAATTCGCCTGTTTCGTGGTATTTCTTAAACACCGATCCGTAGGTGTCCACACCCCAAATTTTCACGTGGGGATTCTTTTCTTTGAGGTATTTGGCTACGCCACTCACGGTACCTCCTGTGCCCACACCCACCACAAAATGGGTGATTTTGCCTTCGGTTTGCTCCCAAATTTCAGGTCCCGTAGTTTCATAGTGGGCTTCGCGGTTGCTAAGGTTATCGTATTGGTTCGGGAAAAAGCTGTTCGGGATTTCTTTGTTCAAACGGGCAGCCACACTGTAGTAGCTCTCCGGATGGTCGGGTGCTACGTTGGTGGGGCAAATGATTACCTCCGCACCCACAGCGCGCAGTATGTCTGCTTTCTCCTTACTCTGCTTGTCGGTGGTGGTGCATATCAGCTTATAGCCTTTCACAATGGCGGCAATGGCCAGTCCCATGCCCGTGTTTCCGGAAGTACATTCTATAATGGTTCCTCCGGGCTTCAACTTGCCGGCCTTTTCGGCATCTTCTACCATTTTCAGGGCCATGCGGTCCTTCACACTTTGACCTGGGTTGAAGTATTCAATTTTTCCTAAAATGGTTCCGGGAATTCCTTCGCTCACACGGTTGAGGCGCACCATGGGGGTGTTGCCAATGGTTTCGAGAATGTTGTTGCTGATGGATCTGTAATTGGCCACTGTCTGTCGTTTTTTTTATTGAGCGGCCAAAGGTAAGTGTACTCAATTAAAGCGCAGCACTTTTGTGGGGCTAATTCGGGAAATGAGGTAGCTGGGTACAACAAGGATGAGCAGACAAACGAGCAGGGTGCCCACATTGAGCGCCGCCACATGCCACCATACCAGGTTTATTGGGGCTGTGTCCACATAGTAGGTGAGGGGGTCCAGTTTTATCCAGCCGAAATGCTTTTGCCCCAGGCAGAAACCAATGCCAACCACATTTCCAATAAGCAGCCCCAGCCCAATGAGGTAGGTAGCGTGGTACAAAAACACTTTGCGCACCATACCATCAGGCGAACCCAAGGCCTTGAGCACACCTATAAATTGCCTGCGATCGATAATGAGGATGAGCAATGTGGTAATCATGTTGATGCTGCTCACCAAAATCATCACCACCAAAATGATGAGCATGTTGAGGTCGAACAAAGCCAGCCACTCGAATATTTGCGGATTGTTTTGCCCCACAGTGCGCGCCACCTGGTTGTAGGGCAGCAGCTCATTGATCCTTGTATTTGCCTCCGGTATTCGGTCAATATCCTCGAGCAACACCTCGTAGCCGCCTATCAGGCTATCGCCCCATCCGTTTAGCTTCAGAATGTGTGATATGTCGGCCAGCGCGTAAAGTTTGTCGAAATCTTCCAGCCCGGAATCGTAGATACCGCTTACAAAAAAGGGAATTCGCCGCGGACTTTTGGGTGGCTCTTGCGCGAAATAGAGCACTACTTTGGAGCCTGTGTCTACCCCAAGCCGTGCGGCCTGAATGGCTGAAATGAGCAATTGATCTTTTGTTTCTTCGCCTTCAAGCTCAGGAACTTTTCCCCGAAGCATTTTATTTTCAAAAAACTGCCAGGTGTAGCTGCTGTCCACACCTTTCAGCAGGATGCCTTCAAAATCGCTCGCGCTCCGCATAATGCATGCCTTTGTGGCAAAGGGCTGAACATCCTTCACTCCTTTTACTTCGCGAATGGCTTCCACCACCATCTTACTGTGGTGCATGGCCGTACTCTCGAAAGAGTTGTTGAAATCGAAATGCGTAACCTTGATGTGTCCGTCGAAACCGATTACCTTTTCCTTAATCTCCTTTTGCAGGCCCGTTCCGGTGGCTACTGAGATGAGCATGACCAAAAAACTAAGCGCCACAGCGGCAACAGCAATGCGCACAATAGGGCGCGTCACGCGGCTGTTTTCTTCTTGTGAAAAAATGGTTTTCTTAGCGAGGAATAATTCGAACTTCAATGCAACAAGGCTTTTCCTTTCTTTCGGCTAAAAGTAAAAAAATAAGCGCCCTGCTTTTGGTGCTGTGCTTTTCCATTTTTTCCCATGCTCAGGACCTCGAAGTAGGTGCTGCGCGCATCAACAATTACCTGCCCTTTATTTTGGGAAAAAATGTGGCCATCATTGCCAACCAGACCTCTATGGTGGGCAGCACGCACTTGGTGGACACACTTTTGAGTCTTGGGGTAACGGTGAAAATTATTTTCTCGCCCGAGCATGGCTTTCGCGGTGCGGCTGATGCCGGTGCCAAAGTGAACCACGAAAAGGACCCCAAAACGGGCTTGCCGATTTTCTCCCTTTATGGAAAAACCAGACGAATCCCAGATTCGGAACTGAAAGGCATTGACATCCTCATCTTCGATCTTCAGGATGTGGGCGCACGGTTTTACACCTACATCAGCACCCTGTCGCTGGCTATGGAAGCCTGCGCGGCCAACAATGTGGCCATGATTGTGCTCGACCGCCCCAATCCAAATGGCTTTTATGTGGATGGTCCGGTGAACGAACTCACCACAGGCTCCTTTGTGGCGCTACATCCCATTCCTATAGTGCATGGCCTCACCGTGGGCGAGTATGCCATGATGGCCATGGGCGAGCGCTGGCTCAATCTGACCAATCCATTGGATATTCGGGTAATCAAATGCAAGGGATACGACCACAATATCTTGTATGAGGTGCCCATAAAGCCTTCGCCAAATTTGCCAAACAACCAGGCCATTTATCTATATCCGAGTTTGTGCTTATTTGAACCCACAGAAGTGAGTGTAGGCCGTGGCACTGACAAGCCTTTTCAAATCATTGGCGCGCCGCATTTCCCTAAAAATGCCGATTACACTTTTACCCCGAAGAGTGTGGAGGGCGCGAGCAAACCCATGTACGAAAACGAGCTTTGCTATGGCTATGACCTCGAGGTGTTTGCCGAGTTTATCCCGTCCTTTGGAAAGATCATTTTGTACTGGATTATAGAGAGTTATAATTTCTCGCCTAAAAAGGAGAAGTTCTTCTCTAGCCCTAGCTTTTTCGACAACCTGGCCGGAGGCCCTAAGCTTCGCGAGCAAATAATTGCCGGAATGAGCGAAGACGAAATTCGGGCTTCGTGGGAGCCTGCGCTTTCAGAATTCAAAGCCAAAAGAAAAAACTACTTGCTGTATCCTGATTTCCCTGAAAAAGCACCGGAAAACAAGGCAGATATTAAAAAGGAAGAGCCCATAGAGCAAAGGCCTACCGAGCACTCAACGGATTAAATAAACCGTGCCTTGTAGATCGTGTATCTCCGGCAGGTCAAAGTGCTTGTATCGAATTCGATAAAGATATTGTCCTGAATGCGCGTCTTCATTTTCGAAAGTACCGTTCCAGGCTTCCTCAATATCGGTGGTGTAAAACATGAGCTTGCCCCAGCGGTCGTAAATGAACATTTCGTAGTCCTCAATCTGTCCGCCCATGGCTTTAAATCCGTCGTTAATAAAGTCTCCATTGGGTGTAAAAGCATTGGGCACATACAGCACAGGATCGAGCTCTATGCACACTGTGCGTTGCTGAATGGATAGGCAGCCGCCTTCGTTTTCCAATACCAAAGTGATGACAAAATATCCCGTATCGGTATAGGTGTAGCTTGGGTATTCGCCCAGCTGGTACGGCGTTACGCCAATTCCGTCGCCGAAATCCCAATTGCCGTAAGTGCCACCCAGGCTGAAGTCGATAAGGGTAACGGCGGCTTGCGAAAGGAAGATACATTCCTGATTGGGCGAAACGGAAAAACTGGCGCTGAGTTGCGAAAATCCGGGCACCACAGCCGTGTCCATAGCAGTGCAGCCTGTGTTTAGATCGGTAATTTCTACATAATAAGTTCCGGGATATACATCAATCAATGGACTTGTTTGTGTGGGGTTAGTTGACCAGGCGTAGCTGTAATTGGCACCCGACTGTGCTACCACTTGTGCAAAACCAATGGAGTCGCGGCAGATGCGTTCGCTGGTAAGCGTAGTGGTAATTATCTCAGGTGCTACAGTAATCCAGACGGAGTCGGCCACGGGCTGGGAGCATCCGTCGCCTACAGTAACAATGTACCAGTCGCTCGTGGTCAATGGACCTATAAATTGATTCTGTCCGTCGGGCAAGCCCTGGTTCCATTGGTAGCTGTAGTTGCCGCCCACACCACCTTGCGCTTGTGCTTGTAGGGTAACATAGTCGCCAAAGCACACGCTCACGGAGTCGAAATTGGTGAAGGACCGCAGGGTGTCGCCCACAATTACCTGAATACTATCGGTAACAGAACAGAGGCCATTTACAACAGAATAAACCAACCAATGCGCCCCCGTTCCGGCCAAGGAGGGGTTGAAATCGTCGCCTACTGCCCCCGGCCCTGAGAGCGTGCCGCCCACCGGTATGAGGGAAAGATCAATCACCGAGTCGACAAAACAATAGGTGCTATCAATCAATAGAAAACTGATTTGGGGCAAAGTATCCACTTGCACCACCATGCTGTCCATGCACGCGCCATAGATGTCGTAATAGATGGTGTGATTGCCATTGCCGGCCAGTTGCGGGTTGAATGTTCCGGTAAGTGCATTGCTTATCCCTGTGCCGCTCCACACGCCACCGGCCACATTGCTCGAAAGCGTGATTACACCCACATCTTCACAAATGACGGTATCGGCCAAAACAGGTTGTTCGTAAACGGTGATTTGCATGGAATCGGTGCAGGTATTGGCTGTGTACACCAAGGTGTGCGTGCCGGGCCCTGCCACTGATGGGTCGAACTGCCCATTGGCGTTGGTCACCACCACCCCCGGTCCCGACCATGTGCCTCCTCCGGGGGTCCTCCCTGTGTTATCAAAATTCAGCAAAAAGGTTGTATCGGTTTCACAAGTTTCTATACTAGCCACGGATATGGCAGTAAACCTTACGCGCATAATGATGGTGTCAGTACATCCATTTACATGATACACCAGGTTGCTGTTCCATTGCGTAGCGCCATTTAGCCCGGGCCAAAACAGACGATTGGTGCTGTCCACAATGCCCACTCCCGTCCAATATCCTCCTGCAGGACTGCCAAAAGGAATCACAATGGTGTCCTGATAAGGGCAGGCCGTGCGGTCATTTCCGGCAAAAATCCCGGTTACATACACTTGAAGACTATCCGTACATCCGTTGATATCGTAAACCAAAGTGTGAACACCTCCTCCGGCTACATCCGGATTAAAAACGCCGGCCAGGCTGTCCACAATTCCGGGTCCGCTCCAGGTTCCGCCAAAAGGCGAAAAGATCAATTGCTGTAGTCCCGCCGTTTCGCACAGCGTGTCTAATGGCTGCAAAGCAATGCTGTCCACATTTACTACCAGACTATCCAAGCAGTTCAGGTAATGGTAGTACACCGTGTAAACTCCGTTAATTGTTGGCGTGAAAATTCCGGCGCTATCTACATTCGAACCCAAGTAGTAGCCGCCCGGCGGTAGGTTGCCCACCAACTGAAAAGGCGGCGCTCCCTCGCACGAGGCTTGATCGGGCCCTGCAAACACCTCAAATACGGTGATCAGCATGCTGTCCACACAATTGTTGTTGTCGTAATAAATGACATGGATGCCTTGACCTGCTAAACCGGGATTGAAGGTGCCCAGCACGGTATTACTTATTCCTGTTCCGCTCCATTGACCTCCGGGGGGTGTAGCGCCTATAATGTTGAAAGGTGGATCGCTGATGCAAATCATGGTATCGGCAGGCATGGTGGGGTATTCGCTTACGGTAATGGCCACCGTGATGGAATCTATCCAACCTTGACCGTCGGTGACATAAAGTGTTATGGTTGTGTCATTTGGCGGACAAAGTGTGTGCGGGCCAGCCGTATTGGGCAATGGCCACGACCAGGCATAGCTGTAATTGCAATCGCCGCCATCTGCATCTCCGGTGATGGTCACACAATCGCCCACGCAGATAGAGTCTGCGCTCAGGGCAACAAGCGCCTCCAGCGGACAGTCGTTTATCGCGAATGGTTCGGAATACAGGTATTCGTAAACACTGTCACAAGCATCCGGAATAT
>CAZBBV010000093.1:0-6950 GCA_964490025.1 uncultured Cryomorphaceae bacterium
ACATCATTGGCGTGAAGGGCTCGGAGAAGTACCTCGAAATGTCGAAGAACGCAGAAATAAAGACAGATGTGGAGATACGTGACGCAGTGATACAGCTGTATGGCGCGGTGTTGGTGGCTCAGGCCAACGAAAAAGTGTTGCAAGAAACCCTCGACAACCTAAATAAGCTGGTAACCGAGAATAGTGTGCTGGCCGAAAACGGCTTCCTAGAAGAAACAGACGTACTTCAACTGGAAATTTTGGCCGCCAACACCGAAAACCAATTGCGCTACATGCAGCGCTACATCTATCAGGGGCTTGGGGCACTAAAGCTGAGCATGGGCCTGGATATGGGTGTGGAAATAGTGCTTACCGACAATCTTGAAAGCCTGGTGCAGTGGGTGAGTGCCGCACAGATGCTCGAGAAAGGCTTCGATTACAATTATCATATAGATTACATTATTGCCAACAACCAACGCGACATCAAAGCACTTCAGGTGAGTTTGGAAAAGTCCAAATACCTACCCCGACTAGACGCCTTCATCAATTTTCAGGAGAATGCCTTTTCGCAGACCTTTAGCAATGCCATGTGGTTTCCGGCTTCGCTCGCGGGGCTCAATTTCAGCATGCCCATTTTCACTTCGTTCCAAAACCGCAATAGTGTTCAGGAATCGTTGATTGCCTTGGATCAGGCCAATGTGTCGCGCAAGCAAACCGAGCAACAGCTCATACTTAATGCGGAAAATGCGCGCAACGACTACATGCTGGCCTACGACCTTTTTACCACCAAAAAAAGAAGCTGGGAGCTATCCAGGAGCATCAATGAGCGCGAGTTCCGAAAATACCAGGAAGGCATGTCAAGCAGCTTAAATATTCTTCAAACCCAAAACCAGTACCTGCAAAGCCAAACAGAGTACACAGAAGCCATTTTCCAATTAGTACAAGCCAAATCGGCACTTGAAAAAGCACTTAACACAGTTAAATAATTATGAAAAAACTATTCATTGTTGTTCCGGTAGCAGCCTTGTTGTGGGCCTGCGGAGGTAGTTCGGCCAAGACAGAAGTATCTCAATTGATAGCGGAAAAAGATTCGCTGACAAATGTTTATCGCGAAGCGGGCAAGCGCCTGAAGGAAATTGAAAAAGAGTTGGATGTGCTAAACGGCGACAAGAAGCTGACCTTGGTGAGCACAGTGGCTGTGAGCGAAGGCACGTTCTCGCATTATTTCGACGTGCATGGCGTGGTAGAGGCCAACAAGAATGCGCAACTCTTTGCCGAAACTCCCGGCGTAATCAAGCGAATATTTGTGCAAAAAGGGCAACAAGTGGGCGCTGGCCAACTTTTGCTTGAAATAGACGCGGAAATAATAGACAAGAACATAGCTGAGGTGCAAACCAGTCTTGAACTTGCTACGGAATTGTTCAACCGTCAGGAGAAATTGTGGAAAGAAAAGATTGGCAGTGAGGTGCAATACCTGGAGGCCAAAAACCGCAAAGAAGGTCTTGAAAACAGTCTGCGCACACTGCAAGCGCAAAAGGAGAAAGCCATGATCCGTGCGCCATTTGCCGGGGTAATAGATGAAGTTTTCCCGAAAGAAGGCGAAATGGCCAACATGCAAATGCCCCTGTTCCGCTTGGTGAATATGGACAAGGTGTATGTGAAGTGCGACATCTCTGAGTCGTATGTGATGACTATTAAGCAAGGAACAGATGTAGAGGTTTATTTCCCTTCGTTCGGCCAAACGGTGAAAGCCAAAATAAGCCGCACCGGGCAGTATATCAATCCCAACAACCGCACTTTTCAAGTGGAGGTGGACCTTGTAAACCTAACACACACCATAAAGCCAAACTTGCTGGCCACAGTGAAGATCAAAGACTTTGAGCAAGAGAACGCACTGATCATTCCTTCACGATTGCTGCAACAAAGCACGGACGGGCGCGACTTTGTGTATGTGGCCAAAGCAGAGAACAATGAGGTGGTGGTGCACAAGGTGTTTGTAAAAGCCGGAATGAGTCACGACCACAATACCATGATTGTTGAAGGCCTAATGGCCGGTGATATGCTGGTCGACAGAGGCTCGCGGAGTATTAAGGACGGCCAAGAGGTTCGAATAAACAACGAAATCTAAGCACGAAGGATGGAACTATCACCCCAATCGCACAACAAGGAGTTCAAGCTCAGCTCCCTGTCGGTAGATAACCGAATAAGCGTATTCGTAATCGCCATCCTGATATTCATTGTAGGACTCATGTCGTACAACGGGATGCCGAAGGAAGCCTTTCCGGAAATTGTAACGCCTGAAATTTATGTTGGAACGCCTTATCCGGGAAACAGCCCGATAGACATAGAAAGGCTCATCACCCGACCGCTGGAGAAAGAGATCAATTCCATTACCGGTATTGATGAGATTAACTCCACCTCGGTGCAGGGCTACTCCACCATTCAGGTGAAGTTCAACTTTGATGTGAGCCCGGATGAGGCGTTGCGCAAGGTGAAGGACAAAGTGGACATTGCCATGAGCGATCCCGACTTTCCGACCGATTTGCCCGCCGATCCGAACATTTTTGAGCTCAATTTCTCTGAACTCATTCCCATTGCCAACATCAACCTCTCGGGCGATTTTTCCATGGATCAACTCAAGGAATATGCTGAGTTTTTGGAGGATGAGATAGAAGCCTTGCCCGAAATTTCGAAGGTGGAAATACGCGGTGTGCAGGACAAAGAGGTGAAAATTCTGGTAGACCTGCACAAAATGGAATCGCTGGAAATCAATTTCGGCGATTTGGCCAATGCCATTCAGGGGGAGAACATCACCATTTCCGGTGGCGACCTTTTGGTGGACGAATACCGTCGAAACGTGCGTGTGGTGGGCGAATTCCATGATGTGAATGAGATTGGCGACATCATTGTAAAGCAAGAGAATCAGGACATTGTGTACTTGCGCGACATTGCCGAAATACAATTTGAAGAGAAAGACACCGAAAGTTTTGCCCGCGAATACACCAAACCGGTGGTGATGCTGGATGTGATGAAGCGCGCCGGAGAAAATTTAGTGGCTGTGTCGAGCAAGATGAACACCATTATTGAAGAAGCAAAGGGCAATTATTTCCCTGAAAACCTTCTGCTCACCATTACCAACGACCAAAGCGATCAGGTGATCAATCAGGTGAATGAGCTGGAGAATTCTATCATCTTCGGGGTAGTGCTCGTAGTATTGGTATTGCTCTTTTTCTTGGGCCTGCGCAACGCCCTTTTTGTGGGAATAGCCATACCGCTTTCCATGCTCATGAGCTTTATGATACTTGGCTTCATGGGCGTTTCGCTCAACACCATTGTGCTTTTCAGCCTTGTGCTTGCGCTGGGTATGCTTGTGGACAATGGCATTGTGGTGGTGGAAAATATTTATCGATTGATGAGTGAAGGCCTCTCGCCTTTGCGAGCGGCAAAGAATGGGGTAGGCGAAGTGGCCATGCCCATTATAGCCTCTACAGCCACCACACTGGCGGCCTTCCTGCCACTGGCTTTTTGGCCAGGACTGTTTGGCGAGTTTATGAAGTACCTGCCCATCACACTCATTATTGTGCTGGGCTCGTCACTCTTTGTGGCGTTGGTCATCAATCCCGTGCTCACTGCGGTGTACATGAAAGTGGAGGAGGCAGCCATTGACATTCGCAAAATGCGCCGCAGGAGTGTGTCTCTGTTTGCTTTTGGGGTAGTATTGGTCATTTTGGGCTATGCCGGTGGACACAAGCCCGGGCTCGTATCATTCGGTAACCTCTTGGCTATTGCCGGTCTTCTTATTTGGTTGAATGCCAAGTTTTTCACGCCTGCCACCCGATACTTTCAGCAGACATTGTTGCCAAGGCTTGAGCTTATTTATGAGCGAACCTTGAATTTTGCACTTAAAGGCCGCAATCCGTATTATTTCCTTTTTGGCACTTTCGGGATGCTATTCCTGTCCTTTATTTTAATTGCGGTGGTGCCGCCCAATGTCTTGTTTTTCCCGGCCAACCAGCCTGCACAGGCAGTGATCTATATCGAAATGCCCATTGGCACCGATATCGAAGTGACCAATGAGCTCACGAAGCAAATTGAAGCTGAGGTATTGGAAACCATCAAGGTGTATGAAGAAAAAGCGCTTCTTCCCAATGGCGACTCCGGCATGGTAAACTGGATGGTGGAGAGTGTGATCGCCCAGGTGGGCGAGGGAACCAGCGACCCCAACCAAGGGCCGAGCATGGCACAAACACCTAACATGGCTAAGATAACCGTGGCTTTCGTAGGCTTTCAGGATAGAAGAGGACTGAAGAGCTCTGATATTCTGGAGAAAATTCGCGAGAGCATTTCGGGCTATCCCGGTGTGCAAATTACAGTGACCAAAAACAGTGACGGCCCGCCCACCGGCCCGCCGATTAATATCGAAGTGTCGGGCGACGACTACCAGCAGCTCATTGATGAAGCCGACAATATTCGCCGATTCATCAACGAAGCAGGCATAGCCGGAATAGAAGAGCTTAAGCTCGACATTCAGCAAGGAAAGCCCGAACTAAACGTGGTGATTGACCGCGAAAAGGCCAGACGATTTAACCTGAGCACCTACCAAATTGGCGACGCACTGCGCACCTCGCTGTTTGGAAAAGAAATTTCGACCTACAAGCAAGATGAGGATGACTATCCAATCATCATCCGCTTCAACGACGACTACCGATACAACATTGAGGCACTGATGAACCAAAAGATCGTTTTTCGCGATCAGACGGATGGAAAGATTCGCTCAGTGCCCATTTCGTCCGTGGCGCACACCGAGCGCAGTTCTACCTTTAGTGCGGTAAAGCGCAAGGAATTGAAACGGGTGATCACTATATCTTCCAACGTGCTGGAGGGCTCCAACCCAACGGCTATAGTAGCAGAGATAAAGGAGTTGCTTGCCGACTATAATTTGCCAAAAGAGAACTCCATCAAGTTTACCGGCGAACAGGAGGAACAGGCAAAAGAAATGGCTTTCTTGAGTGGTGCTTTGCTCATTGCCGTTTTTCTTATTTTCCTCATTCTTGTTTCTCAGTTCAACTCAGCGCTTACGCCTTTTATCATTTTAATTAGTGTGGTGCTGAGCTTAATCGGCGTGTTCCTTGGGCTGGTGACCTTCCGCATGGATTTCGTTATCATGATGACCATGATTGGTATCATTTCGCTGGCGGGAATTGTGGTGAACAATGCCATAGTACTGATAGACTATACCAACCTCATTTTCAGCAGGCGAAAAGAGGAGCTAGGCATGCACCGCGAGCAAATGCTCAGTATAGACGAAATGAAAGACGGCATTGTACAATCAGGAAAAACGAGGTTGCGTCCGGTGTTGCTCACAGCCATTACCACCATTTTGGGCTTGTTGCCATTGGCCACCGGTATGAACATCAATTTCTTTACGCTCTTTTCGGAATACGATCCGCAAATCTATTTCGGTGGCGACAATGTGATTTTCTGGGGCCCCATGTCGTGGACCATCATCTTTGGTTTGACCTTCGCCACCTTCCTTACATTGGTCATCATTCCGGTGATGTTCTTCATTATGAACAAGTATTTGTTCCGCATTCGAAGAAACAAACCCATACTTACCTAAAAAAAGAAAAGCCCCTGATTCAGGGGCTTTTTTTTATGGCTATAGTTTCTATTTTATAATCCGCTCAACACATTTTTCATCATGTCGTCCAGCTCTTGTTGCAATTCAGGACTGCCAAACTGAACGGCGTATTGGTTGCAGGTTTGGAAGAACTGGCTTGCGCGACCCAGTTCGTTTTGAACCGACTTTTGGAAATTGCCTTTGAATTGCGAGAAATACACCAATTCATCTACCTGATGGCGGGCAAGTGTGCGGATAACCGCGTCGCCTTTTTCTATTTCGCCGCAGCGGTAGTAGGCAATGGCAATGGGCAGGTTGAAGTAGTCGAAAGTAATGACGTTGTCCGGCATGATTTCAATGGCGTAATCCAACGCTTTCACAGCGCTTTCAATGTCGCCCTCTTCGCGCAGCTGATCGGCCAGGCGAGCAAAATTGTTGCGGAAGTTCATGGCCATACGGCGGTTGGTTTCGTCGAGATAGATGCTCGGATCTTGCATATTGCCCCACACAAACTTGTTCATCATGTTGTCGTAGGCAACGGTCGCGTTCACTTCGCCCAGCTGCCGGTCAAGGCTATTGGTGCGGAAAGGCACCAATCTGAACGCCATTCCTTCCAGCTGGAAGTAGTCATTGAGGTTCAAGAATGCCGAAGGCGAATTACCTACCGTGATGGCAAAGTAAATGGGGCGTTCCCAGTTGTTGTTTGCCAAAAGGTCAATGATCATCACGTCGCGCTTGTACAGCGAATTGTTGCTTAGGTCCCAGTCGAGGTAGTCCTGCACACGGGCCGAATCCTTAGGAGAAACGGTGCCATTGGCCATCACCTTTTCACGGTCCACAGGAATGCGAAGCTTTTTGGTAGGGTAAAAGTCGAACTCACGACCACCGCCGGAAACCTTGGTGCTCTTGTCGTCGCTGGCTATCCATTTCATCATTTCGCCCACATCCCAGCGGCGTTGGGCCGAGTTTCCTTTTTCCTGGTAATACACCACATCACGCGTTCCCTGGCGATACTGTGGTTTTTCGAGTGAGAAAGGCACAGGAGGTGAATCGTAGGCCGCGCGTTTCAACTGGTCGATATACCAGTCGGTGTTCAAAAGGCTAAGGTTCACCACGCGCACATCTGTACGGTAGCCTTCCACCTCTTGCACATACCACAGCGGGAAGGTGTCGTTGTCGCCATTGGTAAACAGGATGGCGTTGGGCGCGCAGCTGCTCAGGTAGTTTTTAGCAAAATCGAGTGCTGTATAGCGATTGCTTCGGTCGTGGTCGTCCCAGTTTTCTTTGGCCATAATGCCCGGCACCAAGGCCAGACACAATACGGTGGTGAGCACTGCCGCCACTTTCGAAG
>CAZBBV010000094.1:0-6939 GCA_964490025.1 uncultured Cryomorphaceae bacterium
TGTAGCCCAGCAAGACACCAAGCACAACAAATTCTTGCTTCGAGGTACTTACAGAAGTTCTTCAGGATCAGAAATTCCCCTCAATGCCATGAACATACCGCAGGGATCGGTAAAGGTTTCGGCAGGAGGTCGGACCTTGGTGGAGAATGTTCATTACACGGTAGATTACAATCTGGGCAGGGTGACCATTATCGACGAAGGCTTGCTCAACTCGCAGACCCCCATTCAGATTTCGCTTGAAAACAATTCGGCCTTCAGTGTGCAAAACAAGCGCTTCTTGGGTTTCAACTTGGATTACAAGTTCAACAACGACCTGGTGTTAGGCGCGAGTTTATTGAACCTTACTGAGCGCCCGCTTACCCAAAAAGTGAATGTGGGAGATGAGCCTATCAACAACACCATTTGGGGTATAAATGGAAATTACAATAAGGAGTCGAGATGGCTTACGCGCATGGTAGACCGCATTCCGCTTATCAACACCAAAGCACCTTCAAGTTTCAATCTTTCTGGTGAGTTCGCCCACCTAATACCCGGATCGCCTAAGGGAATTGAAATACAGGGATCGGGTACTTCTTATATAGACGATTTTGAAAACACCCAAACGGTTATCGATCTTCGGACGGTTCCCAGCTGGTTCTTGGCCAGTACGCCGCAAAATCAATTGGACGTGTTTCCTGAAGGAGAGCTTACCAACGACCAGGCCTATGGTTTTAATCGCGCGCGATTGGCTTGGTACATTGTCGATCCGCTTTTCCACCAAAACAATTCCCTAACGCCCGACCACATAAAGAACGACCCCGACCAACAGAGCAACCACTATGTGCGAGAGGTTTTGATAAACGAGCTCTTCCCGAATAAAGACATTCCGCAAGGCCAGCCGCAAAACATGGCTGTATTGAACCTTGCTTACTACCCGGCTGAGCGCGGGCCATACAACTACGACGTAGAGCCAACGCCTTATTCGGCCGGATTGGAGCAAGACGGCTCCCTTGCCGCTCCGAGCACCCGTTGGGCCGGAGTGATGCGCGAAATTCAAACGAGTAATTTCGAAACGGCCAACATAGAGTTTCTGCAAATGTGGATTCTCGATCCCTTTATCTACAACCCCAACCACCAAGGCGGCGACCTATATTTTAACCTGGGAAGCATAAGCGAAGACATCCTTCGCGACAATATGAAAAGCTACGAAAATGGATTGCCAACAACAGCCGACCTAAAAGATGTGGATACCACCGCTTGGGGGCAAATTCCGAATAAGCAAAGCTTGTTATACGCTTTCGATAACGATCCGAATGCAAGGCCTTTTCAGGATTTAGGACTTGATGGAATGAACGACGAAGCAGAGCGAACATTTCCATACAACGGCGATACCACACAACCTTCTTACTTAGAAAGAATTCAAAACTACTTCGGTTCAACAACAGTTCCTGCCTATGTGCAAGGCTTTGACGACCCTTCTTCAGACAACTACCACTACTACCGCGGGCAAGATTACGACGCCGACCAAGTGACCATTTGGGACCGATACAAATACTACAACAACCACCAAGGCAACTCGCCAATTGGCAGCAACACCGATCCTTATCCAACAGCCGCAACCAATATGCCTGACGTGGAAGATGTGAACCGCGACCAGACAATGAACAAGCTGGAGGCCTACTATCAATACCGCATTAGTATTCGCCGGCAAGACTGGGTAGTGGGCCAAAACTATATTACCGATAGCATCACGGCACCCGTTCGTCTTCAGAATGGAACTGTGGAGCAGGTGACCTGGTACCAATTCAAAATTCCGCTCTTCGAGCCCGATAAGGTTGTGGGTGGCATCACCGACTTCCGGAGTATTCGCTTTATGCGGATGTTTATGAAAGGATTTAACGAAGAGATCATCTTGCGTTTCGGCCGCTTGGAATTTGTTCGTGGCGATTGGAGACGCTATTTGGGTTCGCTGGAAGGGCCCCAAGAAAACCTGGATGACGACAACCTGAATGAAACGGTGTTCGACGTGTTTGCAGTGAACCTTGAGGAAAACGGTCTGAGAACCCCCATTCGTTATACAATTCCTCCGGGAATAGATAGGCAAATCATATTGGGCACCACCAACCTGCAGGCCCAAAACGAACAGAGCCTAGCAGTGAGGGTTTGTAATCTGAAAGACGGTGATGCAAGAGCTGTATTCAAGAATATGAGCCTGGACATGCGCCTTTACAAGCGCATCAGAATGTTTGTTCATGCTGAGGCATTTGGTGATGAAACAGCCCTACAAGACGGAGATATCACAGCCTTTATGCGTTTGGGAAGCGATTTCACAGAAAACTACTACGAATACGAGATTCCGCTAAAAGTCACCAAATGGGGCGAGGGCAATCCTGATTTGATCTGGCCTTCTTCCAATGAATTTAACTTCTACTTCGAGGAGCTGCATGATGTGAAGTTGGAAAGGAACAAAGCAATGGAGTCGGGCACGGACGTGACCTATGCATCCTTGTACACTGTAGATAAAGGATCGCACAAGATTACGGTGGTGGGAAACCCAAGCACGGGCAATGTGCGCACCATCATGATAGGTGTGCGAAACCCTAAGAAAAGAGGATTTTTAACGGATGATGACGGCTTGCCTAAATGTGCTGAGCTTTGGTTCAACGAATTGCGTCTAACCGACTTCGACGAGAGAGGAGGATGGGCCGCTACTGCGCGAGCCGTAACGAAGCTGGCCGATTTGGGCACTGTGTCGCTCTCAGGAACGATAACCACAGTGGGCTATGGAAGCCTGGAGAAAAAAGTGCAGGAACGAAACACCGAAGAGACCAAGCTATGGGATTTGGCGACAAACTTTGAGTTGGGAAAATTTTTAGGAGATAATTCAGGAATTCGCATTCCAATGTATTTCGGTATCGCAGAGGAGATTCGTGATCCGCGATTCAACCCACTCGACCCAGATATTGAGTTGAAAGGAACACTGGACAACTTCGAAACAAGAGAAGAGCGTGACAGCCTGAACAGAATCGTACAAGACTACACCAAGCGTCGCAGCCTGAACTTTACCAATGTGCGCAAGGAGCGCAGAATGGGCGGTCCCGGCGGCGGACCCGGCGCTCCCGGCAGGCCCGGCGAACCTGGCGCTCCCGGTGGTGGTGGTGGCGGCGGTGCTAAAATTCACCTTTGGGACATTGAGAATTTTGCGGTTACCTACAGCCTTAATGAGATATACTACCGAAATGTAACCACTCAATACAGAAGCACGAAGAACCAAAGAGGCCAGCTGGCCTACAACTATAACAACATGCCGAAAAACATTCGGCCATTTGCTAATGTTGGATTTTTACGGAAAAGCAACTGGTTTGCCATCATTCGAGATGCCAACTTCTACCTGCTTCCTTCTCGTCTCGCTTTCCGTTTCGATCTGGAGCGCCGCTACTCAGAAGAGTTGCTGCGAAACAACACAGATGCATTGATGATCATTGAGCCAAACTTTAACAAGGCGTTTACTTTCAATAGAATTTATGACTTGCAGTGGGACCTTACCCGAACATTGAAAATTGACTACACAGCCACCTCAAACAATCGGGTTGATGAACCCGAGGGCGCCATAACTGACTCGGCAAGGGCCGTAATATGGGACAACCTGAAAGATGGAGGAAGAACAACAGGTTTCCACCATACACTCAATGTAAACTGGCAAGTGCCAATCAATAAAATTCCACTACTGGACTGGACAACGGCAAGCGTGCGTTACACGGCTAACTACGACTGGACAGCGGCTTCGCTCGTGGCACCTGAGTTTGGAAACATTGCCCAAAACAGCAATACTGTTCAGCTAAACGCGCAAGGAAACCTGATTCAACTCTACAACAAATCGCCCTATCTAAAACGACTGAACACCCCCAAACGGCCTGCACGACCAACCGACGAAGAAGAGCCACCAAAAATCAATGTGTTCAACGAGTTTGTGAAGCTATTGATGATGACCAAGAACGTGAACCTGACCTACAACGAAACCAATGGCACCATGCTTCCGGGATTTATGC
The DNA here is from genome assembly GCA_964490025.1 of uncultured Cryomorphaceae bacterium. GTDB lineage: Bacteria > Bacteroidota > Bacteroidia > Flavobacteriales > ECT2AJA-044 > CAZBBV01. The sequence continues at coordinate 4,029 of CAZBBV010000094.1, forward strand.
CCGGTGCTGATTATTTTGGTATGAGTAAATATCAAGGTCTGCAATGGGCGCCTACACTGGGTTTTGTGTTTGGTAGCCAGGAGGACATCCGAGTTTTGGCTGCGGAAAGAGGATGGATCACACAAGATTCTGCCTTGAACAATCAGTTTGTGCAAACGCAGAACAGAACGCTAAATGCACGGGCTACCTTAGAGCCGATAAAAGACTTCAGAATAGAACTTACGGCGAATCGGCAATATTCCTACAGATATTCCACGCTGTATCGTTTCGACGAAGCCACTCAAGATTTTGTGAACCTAAGCCCGATTGAAACAGGGAATTTTAACATGTCCTTCCTTACCTGGGCCACCGCCTTCGAGCCGCGACCAAGAAGTGAAACCGATTATTTTTCGGAAGCCTATGAGCAGTTTTTGGCCAATCGTCAAGTGATCGCCAATCGAATTGCATTAGACCGTTTTGGAACCATTACCGATAGCGACGGCGACGGCTATCCCGACGGCTATGGGCCAACATCTCGCGAGGTGCTGGTTCCCGCCTTTCTTGCGGCCTATTCGGGTAGTGATGCAAACAATTACACCACAAGTTTCTTCCATAAAATCCCTCTGCCTAACTGGCGAATAAATTATGATGGCCTGATGAAGATGAAATGGTTTAAAAACAACTTCCGTAATGTGACCCTAAGCCATAGCTATCGAAGCACCTATACCATTGGTAATTATCAAACCGACCTGCGGTTTGAAGACGTAGATGGAGATGGATTCCCCGACGGCTTTGACGATAGCAACAACTACATTACCGAGTATCAGCTTTCCAACGTAACCATCTCTGAGCAGTTTGCACCACTTCTGAAGGTGGATGCCACCTTACTGAACAGCTTCACGGCTAGGGTAGAGTTTAAGAAAGACAGAAACCTTGGGCTTAGTTTTGCCAACAACCAAATAACAGAGATACGGGGACAGGAATATGTATTTGGTTTGGGCTATCGCTTCAAAGATGTGACCTTCAGGGTGAAGTCGGCCGGGCGATCGAAGAAAATCGTTTCCGATTTGAACGCCCTTGCCGACGTATCTATCCGCGATAACGTGACAATTAATAGAAACATCACCGATTTAGTAAACGATCCTACTGCGGGTCAGCGCCTCATTACTATCAAGGTGACAGGAGATTATATCATCAGCCAGCGATTTAGTGTGCGTGTTTTTTATGACCGCATTGTGACCAAATATGAGGTGTCCAACACCTTCCCTACGGCCAATACAAATATTGGCGTGAGTATGCGTTTTTCACTTGGTATGTAATTTCAGATTAAGCTAATTTAGGCGCCTTAAATCACAACAAAATGAATATCCCACAGGAATTGAAGTACACCAAAGAACACGAATGGGTTCGTAAGGATGGTGATCTTTTTACAATTGGCATTACAGATTTTGCCCAAGGCGAGCTTGGCGACATTGTGTATGTGGAAATAGAAACTGAAGGCGAAACGCTTGGTCAGGATGAGGTGTTTGGATCAGTAGAAGCTGTAAAAACAGTTTCTGATCTTTACCTTCCCATGGCAGGAGAGGTGGTAGAGGTGAACGGCCAATTGGACAAGACTCCTGAGGTGGTAAACGAAGATCCTTATGGAAAAGGCTGGATGATAAAAGTAAGCGCAAGTGATGCTTCGCAATGGGATTCATTGATGAGTGCTGACGAATACAAAAGCCTGCTAGGTGCCTAATACTTCGCCCCTGCGTCGGAGCTTTCCGGTAGTCGCCTGGACTTTTTTAATCTTGCTTTCTAGTCTGATTCCCGGCAGGGAAATGCCCAACATTGACGCGCCGGACAAGGTGGTTCATATCGTCTTGTATTTCGTGTACACCTTTCTCATTGCCCGATATTTGCTAAAGCGGAACCCCGCGCGAGGTATGGCTCGTTCGTTTGCTTTGTCATTTATGTTTTCAGTTGTGTTTGGTGCAATAATTGAGCTTGTGCAAGCGTATTACATCCCCATGCGCAATGGTGATATAATGGATTTTGCGGCCAATACTGCAGGTTCTTTGCTCGCTTGGCCAATCTTCATAATCATCCACCGAAAGAGTTGATGATTATTTAACCAACGTGCTTCTTGTGAAGCCTATGAAAAAAATTAATTTTAGCGTCCTTAAACATTAACTGGTCATGCAATCAAAAAAATCACCCAAAGCAGATTTGGAAGGCCGTAGAGGAACCTTCTCACTCATAGGGCTTATTGTTGCCATCTTGGTAGTAATAGTTGCATTTGAGTGGAGAACATATGAGGCTTCCTTGATGGACCTCGGCTCTCTTAATCTTGAACTCGAGGAAGAGATCATTCCGATTACCGAACGTGAAAAAAAGCCACCACCGCCACCGCCACCACCACCCGAAGTTATTGAAGTGGTAGAAGATGATGTGGAAATCGAAAAGGAGCTTGAAATCCAGGATCAGGACTTCGACGAAGAAGAAGTGTTTGAGGTAATCGAACAGCCGGAAGAGGAAGAAGACATAGCACCCATGAACTTCATGGTGGTTGAGAACAAACCTGTGTATCCGGGCTGCGAGAAGTATAAAAATGCCGAAGAACAATACAACTGTTTCCAGCAAATGATCGCACAACACATCAAAAACACATTCAAATACCCACCTATTGCGAAGGATATGGGCGTGCAAGGCAAGGTGTTTGTTAATTTCGTGATCGATAAAAACGGAAACATTACCAATCCGCAGGTAGTGCGCAGTGTGGATAAGCATTTGGATGCCGAGGCCATTCGAATTGTGAAACTGTTGCCAAAAATGACTCCTGCTAGCCAGCGAGGAAAATCGGTGCCGGTTTCCTTCACGGTGCCCATCAACTTTAAGTTGCAATAACAAATCAGAAACCCGCTTCGGCGGGTTTTTTTATGTGATTTTC
>CAZBBV010000095.1:0-4661 GCA_964490025.1 uncultured Cryomorphaceae bacterium
CCAAATCATGGTGCCCAAAGATAACAGTAAACTATTGGCTGCCGTTGTTGTTTTCCTACCAAACCAATCGTGATGAAAAAACTAATTCTATCCCTATCGTTGGCGCTATTGTGCGCTGTCAATGTTCAATCACAAAACCAATCGGACATGAGCTTTTACAACCTAAAAATGAAAACCTTAGACGGCAAAACCTTTGACTTCGCTTCCCTGAAGGGCAAAAAGGTGATGATTGTAAACACAGCATCAGAATGTGGATACACGAAACAGTATGCACAGTTGCAAGAACTACATGAGAAGTATTCCTCAAAAGGGTTTGTCCTTATCGGTGTGCCTTCCAATAATTTTGGAGGCCAGGAACCCGGAAGCGCTGAGGAAATAATTAAATTTTGCAGTGAGAATTACGGCGTTACCTTTCAAATGCTCGAAAAGTCGGTGGTGAAAGGAGCGGAGATGTGCAGCTTGTACAAATGGTTGACCACCAAAGAGCTAAATGGCCTTTTGGACACCCATGTTAAATGGAACTTCCAAAAGTATTTGATAGACGAAGATGGTCATTTGGTAAGAATGCTGGAGCCCGCCACTTCGCCATTGGATGTCAGCATCACGAAATGGATTGAGGGCAAATAAGTTAATCTGGTTTCAGAAAGGCCGTACACAACCTTTTTAATTCATTGGCATGCATACATTTGCGGCCATGAAAAACACCGTAGACATTCTAGCCTTTGGCGCACACCCTGATGATGTAGAACTGGGCTGCGGCGCTACCATTGCCAAGCAAGTGAGCTTGGGCAACACAGTGGCCATTGTTGACCTTACCAGAGGCGAGCTCGGCACCAGAGGCACAGCCGAACTAAGAGATGTCGAAGCTTTGAATGCAGCGAAAGTGTTAGGGGTGAAATGCCGCGAAAATCTTGGGCTTGCTGATGGGTTTTTCCAAATCGACGAACAAGCGCTAAGAGCGGTGGCTGCGAAAATAAGGAAGTACCGACCGAGAATTATCCTCTGCAATGCTATTCACGACCGCCATCCCGACCATCCCAAAGGATCAAGTCTTGTTTCTCAGGCAGTATTTTTAGCAGGACTGATAAAAGTGGAAATAAAAGATGAAAACGGTGAGCTTCTTAAGCCGCACAGACCTCAAGTGGTATATCACTACCAGCAGTTCTACGACATTCGCCCGGACGTGTTGGTTGATGTGAGCGGTTTTATTGAGAAAAAGATTGAAGCGGTTTTAGCTTTCAACTCGCAGTTTTACAATCCTGATTCGGACGAGCCAGAAACGCTCATATCGAGTAAGGAGTTTTTGGAAAGCTTAAGGCACAGAGCTTCTGAACTTGGAAGGATTGCCTTTGTCCCTTATGCAGAGGGATTCAATGTAGAGCGCTATCCCACGGTGGACAATCTATTTGACCTTAAGTAACAGTACTTACAGGCATTGTCAAAATAAAAAAGCCCTCTCGTTTGAGAGGGCTTTTTCAGTTCGAATAAAAATCAACAGATTATTTGATCACCAAACGCTCTGTGTAGCTTTCACCGGCTGCATGCACAGTGAAGAAATATAGACCTGAGTTTAATTCAGAGATGTTCACCTCTATAGTGCTGTTACCTGCGAACAATGTTCCGGCATCTTTCACCAATACACGTTGTCCCAAAGCATTGAATATTTCTACTACAACAGATGATGAAGAATTCAACGAAATGTCAACAGAAGCAGTATTCACCGCAGGGTTAGGATACACTTTGCTGATTTCGAATGCGCTTATTTCCTCAATTCCAATGTTTGGATCTTTGAAGTCACTTTCGTCAAATTCAATACCTGTAACTAAAAAGTGAGTACATCCAACCAAATCAGTAGCACCAGGAGTTGTTGTTACAGAAGGTAAGGTGTAGGTTCCTCCTGTTGTAATAGCGCGAGGTGCGGTAAACAGCCAATAGTTGTTACCATCATAAGTACCACCTTGGGTAAAGTTTGTTACATCTGTCATAAAGCCATTGGTTACGTCCCATCCAAATCCCCAAATGTCTGGAAATAGGTTAGTAGCTGTTAGACTGGGGTCGCTATCTTGCCAGGTAACGAAGATTTTCTCTCCGTCAACAGAGCGCGATCCTTGTAGACGGAAATCCCATCCAAGTCCAAATGATGCAGGGTCGGTGGTTGGTACGTCGTCCGTTTGAATGGTAGCAATGTAAGCTGAATTCCATCCTGTAGATGTTGAATAAATATCCATAATTACCGGAGGTCGAGTACCAAAACCCCAAACATAGCTCAAGGAATCAGGATGCTCAGAGAACTGTGAGTATACAGCGGCAAGTATGTGTAGGTTTCCAGCATTGTCTACCATATAATCCGGGTAGAAGCCGTAGAATGGAATTTTATTTCCTGAACTGGTTGCTACAACACTATCCAATAATCCTGGAACAGAGGCAGCACTAAATGCTACAGGAGACCAAGTAGCACCGCTATTGGTGGTTTTGTACACATAGGCATTCATGTAACCGGTAGTCGTGGCAGTATTTCCATGAAGAACGATATAACCCACGGTTCCATCATTGTTCCATGCCATTCCTTGCCAGTTAAGTGCAAAGGTTGGATCTGGCCAAACGGGTGTAGAAATGAAGGTATGGTCGTAAGAATTGGTTGCCGAATTCCAAGTTGACTTCACAATTTCAAAACCAGCCGGTATAGTTGCAGGAGCTACTATAACACTAGGAGCAATATTGTATACAGTTCCATTGTCTAGTACCTCAGTGTAATTGCGCATGATGTCCATAGACGGCGTGGTGTCGTTGTAAAAGATGGTCTGCGTAATTTGAGTGCCATCCAATCGGCCTGAACCAATAAAGTTTTGGCCCCAAGTGTAACCGGTGCTGTCGGCGGTAGGAATCGGACCAATTACAACACCAACAGCATTGCTTGGATTGGTGTTTCCACTAGGGTTGTAAATGGCACCGGCAGGATATCTGCCAAGACCTACAAACAATTCGAGTGTGCTGTCCACTGTAACACCTCCGTCTGCGGTATAGGTCAAGTTGATGTTTCCCGATCCACCAGCAGAGGAAATGTTTGTGCGGTGAATGTAGGCCGTTATACCCAAGCTCTGATTGGATACGCAAGCATTCTGAACCGCAGCAAGAACGGAATAAAGGTTTTTTGATGAACCGAAGGCAACCTTGTTCACAGTGGAAGACCTTGTAATAGGCGCCACACGCGAGTGTGTCTTGGATGGTGTACCGGCACGAGGTACCAAAGCGTCATCTAGGCGCTCGATAGATTTGATGCGCATGTCTACAAAATCCTGGTTTTGTCCTGACTGGGAAAAGGCTGCAACAGCCAAGCCCATCATTGCAGAAAGGAGTAATTGTTTTCTCATGTTTTAATGTGTTTGGTTAATTAGTACTGCGAATATAGCAATGTTAGGATATGATTAACCATTCATTAACCATGACAACAAAAAATTTTGCCAAAAAAAATACAAGAACTGTCCATATCTGTCATTCGCTTGAAAGAATTGGCTATTTTTCGGCCTTTAATTCAAATTAACCAAATAAAATTCAGCTATTATGAGAAAACTACTATTCTTTTCAGCCTTACTTTCGGCGGGGCTAAGTTTTAGTCAAGTGGTGTTTAACGTTCAGACACCGGCTTCTATTGCCGGAAGTTACCCGTTTACAAACCAAGGTGATGGCAGCAGTTGGGGCTTGGCCAATCTATTGAATCCTGCTGACGCTATTTTAGATACCGTTATTGTAGGTACGGATACTGCTACGGGCATTAACCCTCAAGGCATTCCTGTGTCAAATGAAGGTTGCTATCCTTTGGTGAACAATGTCGCCGGTAAAATCGTGATGATTTACCGCAATACTTGCAGCTTCGGCATCAAATGTCTGAATGCACAAAATGCAGGCGCGGTTGGGGTAATCGTTGTAAACCGCGAACCTCTCTTGCTGAACATGGCAGGAGGTACAGAAGGATTATCTGTTACCATTCCGGTTACTTTCATCTCTTCAACTGATGGTGCCTTAATAAGAGCACGCATAGATGCCGGAGAAACCGTAACTGTATTTATCGGAAACAAAAGAGGTTTGTTCCAGAACGACCTTGCTATCTATGGAAATGAAGTACTCATTCCAAGAGCTTCAGCAGAATACTATGAATTGGTTAGAAATGCCTCTGAATACAGCGTGAATTTAGGAATGTGGATGAGGAATGACGGAACACAGGGTCAGAATGCGGTTACTGCCAAAGTGGAAGTGTTTTACAACGGAGTTAGTGCCTATAGCCAAACTTCAGCTCCTTTGAACATAGCCACATTGGATTCGGCCTATGTTGCATTCAGCCCCTTCTCACAAGCGGCTTATCCTCAAGGAGAATATGAAGTAGTATATAGCATAAACCTGCCTACAGATGAATATCCTTCTGATAATTCATTCTCTAGCTCAATGGTGGTGAATAACCAAATTTTTGCTGTAGCGGCGGTTGATCCCACTACTCTTATGCCAACAAGCGCCTCCGGAATACGATCGTCTTCGGCCACAACCAACTATAGTGCTTGTCTCGCTTTTGTAAATCCAAATGCGCAGCGCGTATTACTAAAAGGTGTGACTTTCCAAAGTTCAACCAGGGTAGGATCGACTACCACACCGAATTTGATTGGACAAAT
>CAZBBV010000095.1:4671-6913 GCA_964490025.1 uncultured Cryomorphaceae bacterium
AGTTTACGGACATAACCGATCCGGCTTTTGCCATTTCGAACCTCACTTCAGTAGTTACTGAGCCATACGTTTATGCAGCAGATTTGCAATCAACTCCTGTTTATCATCAGTTTACCAACCCCGTTACATTGGCTCCTAATCAACGCTACTTGATTTGTGTGACCACTTATGATTTAGATGTGTTTTTCGGTCATGACACAAGGCTGGACTATAGATTGAACTTGGAAACTGCCGGACAACAGCCTATCATGGCGCTTCTGTCTGATGCTACATGGTTCTCAGGATTCTCTTCTCCAGCTTATCCGGCAATCTTGATGAATCTTGAAAACTCAGGTATTGGCGTTGAAGAACTTGAGATCGAATCGGTGGAGATTTTTCCTAACCCTGCCAGTCATGTGTTGAATATCCCTATGAAAGGATGGGAAGGCACTGTGGCTGTGAAGGCTACAGACATGACCGGCAAGCAAGTTTTGGCCATTTCTACCACACAGATTCAAGGCGAGCTACTTTCAGTGGATGTATCTCATCTGGCTACCGGAACGTACACTTTCACCATGGCATCTGAAACTGGCCGTGTACAATCATTTAACGTGATGATTAACCGATAACAATTGGTTTTATCGATAATGCAAAATGCCCGGTTCTGCCGGGTATTTTTGTTTTATAGCCTTTCCTTTTGAAAGTAGAATTGAAAGAGCGACACTAAAAAACATCCAACAAAAGCCAAGGACTGAGCCATGGCGGCACCTTGGATGCCCAAGTCTTCAATCCAGAGAAAAGAGAATACGAGCAGGACCAAAAAGCCAAACCCGGAAGCAAAGAAGTTCTTTCGATAAGCCCCAAGCCCGGAAAAGTAGCTGCTTATGGTTCCATGGAGTCCTAGGCCTATCATTCCGTGAAACAGCCAAAGGAGCGATACACGAATTGCCTCAAAGCCTTGGTTATAGCCGAATACCCAATTGTACATGTTCGCAGGAACTAATAGAATAGGAAGAATCATAATGGAGAGCAAGGCGCCATTTGCTTTGAGCAAGACTCCCGTCATTCGTCGGCTTTCCTTTGGGTCGCCCTCATTGCTTACTGCAGAATATTGAACCAAACTGATGCTTTTCGACACAATGAGCATGGCATCAAACAGGTGAACGGCAGTGGAATATACACCCAGCTCTTTTTTTCCATCCGTGCGCCACGATTCTAGGAAGTAATACACCATTCTGTAGTTGAACAGTTGAATGATGTTCGTGATCTGAATGATAAACCCCAGCTTGAAAAGCTCTCGAAAAGCGGGCTTCACTTCACTTTGTAGCGCTGCTTTACTCATGCCTGTAAACCAACCATGTAATGGCAGATAGCTAGCCACCAACACAACTAGCGAAGAGAGATAGAGCGCCGAGATGTAAGAGGTAATGTCCTTTACTTGTAGCAGGTAGAAGAATGCTGCCAAGAAAATCAGGTTTAGTGCTACTTGCATTAATGTCAGCCAGTTGTAACGAGCTATTTCCTTTCGGCCCATGAGCACAAAGAAGTGTGTGCCGACAATGGCCTGAAGCATGCCGATAAAAAACAAATGCGGCAAGTATCTGACAGGGGAAAGATTGAAGAGGAAGATAAGCACAACGCCGAAAGCCACACTCAGAAATGACCAGAGATAAGATGGGATAAGCAGTTTTTCCAGCGGTCGGCGGGGAGAGAGATAGACCAATGACGGACCGCCCACAAAGTTGTTGAGCATGGTGAGCAAGGTGATATTCAGGATAAACAAGCTGATTTCACCTTTTCCTTCGGCACCAAACAATCGGGTAGTGGCCACCACCAATAAGAAGTTAAGTATGGTGGATACATATCGCGAAAAGACACTATGTACAATGTCTTTGATCATTTGTCCAGAACCTTTGCGTAAAGGCCGTTGAGCTGAGCAATTACCTTTTCGGGCGTGCATTTTGGTCCGAAAGCCGCTCTAAGCGCCTCCGCTCGGTACCACTCAGGGTGATCGACAATGGATATGATGGCATCCGCAAATTTCTCCGGATCAAATGGTTGTACAATGACACCACCCAAATCTTCGAAATACTCGTGTATGCCACCACAATCGGTCGTTACCACCGGCGTACCGCATTTTAGCGCTTCCAGTGTGCTGATGGAAAATGTTTCCAGAGGACTGGCCATCAGATAGACATGGCTGCGCTGCATTTCTTCCAATACTTGGTGGTGTGGCAGTTCACCTAGGAAATGAACATGAGCG
>CAZBBV010000096.1:0-5485 GCA_964490025.1 uncultured Cryomorphaceae bacterium
AAGATGTTTTCAAAGTTGCAAAGCAATTAAGTGTAAGTTCACTTGCTCTTTTAGTTCGCGCTTTGAATCTTAATATCATTTCAACGCCAACATATCAAAAGCTAAAAAAGCAAGCTGACATTGATTATGCGGAGTATCTGAAAAGAGAAGCAGAAAAAAAAGCCAAACAAAAAGAAAAGGATAAACCAGGCGGACCGAATTACTTTTTGTTACAACTAAACAGAAACAGCAGACTTTTTACTCAAACTGTTTTAGATGCCTTTCGTGGTGGCTTTATTGAGCCGACATTGGCTAGTAATCTGTTAAATGTTCAAGTAAATAAATTTCCAAAACTCGAATCCCAATTGATTAGATGAGCACAATGGCAGACAAATATTGTTTGGATGCCAATGTGTTAATCCAAGCATGGCAGAAATATTACAACCCGAAATTTTGCCCTGACTATTGGGATATCTTAAGCGAACTCGGCAAAAACGGAAGGATTTTTATCCCTGAATTGGTTTATGAAGAAATTGTAAGAACAGAAGATGACCTTTCAAAATGGTTGAAAGGCAGCAAAATCCCAGTCAATAAAATAAGTGAACCTGTTACGATCTGCTTACAAAAAATTTATGCAGCAGACCCGACACACAAAAACTTAGTTGACAATACAAAGGCTCGTTCACTAGCTGATCCTTGGGTTATTGCTCATGCTTTGCACGAAAATGCAAGTGTGGTTACAAAAGAAGAAAAAGTGACTGCACTAAACTCGAATAGAATAAAAATTCCTAACGTTTGCGACAACATGGGAATTAGGTGGATAAATGACTTCCAATTTATTGACGAGTTAGACATTAAATTTCAATGCTCATTAGTCTAAAGAAATCAACTACAAATCATCCACCGCCAGGTGGACTACATCATGACGGTGATTGAGGGCCGCGACGAGTAGCGTGTGGCGCTATAGGGCTTAGCCCCTATGCGCGTTTTCTAAAATGGCAAAAAAGGAAATTCTGCACCCCGCCGGAAGGCGTGGTGTGGTCCACCGTGAAGCAATTTATTTTTTCGAAGTAGCCTTCCAGTTGGGTGCTTATATCGGCTTCCGAGTATTGTTTTATGTCTATACCGCTGCATTTCGTCGGCCCTTGGTCGGAGAAAGTGCCGATTACCAAGTGACCATGGGGCGCAAGGCCATGGTGGGCGGCGCTTAGGTAGTGCGCTATTTCCGCATCCTGGGTCAGAAAGTGAAAGGCGGCGCGGTCGTGCCACAAGTCGTATTGCGTGGTGGGCCGGAAGGTGGCGGCATCTGCCACAATCCATTGCACGCTATGGGCGCGCGGGCCCAGTCGCTTTTTGGCTCTTTCGATCGCGGCTTCGGAGATGTCCAGCACGGTGATGTTTTCGTAGCCCATGTCCAGCAGGTGGTCCACCAGCAGGCTGTCGCCGCCGCCCACATCCATGATCTTGGCCGCGGCGGGTAGCTTCAGTCCTTCAATGATGCCCAGCGAAGCTTTAGGCCGCGGCTGAAACCAGCTCACTTCCTCGGTCGCCTTGCTTTGGTAGATCTTTTCCCAATGTTTCTTCCGGTCGAAGTTTTCCATGATGTGGTGGGGTTGAAGGGCTTCTAAGCATTCAATTGTTGTGGGCAAAAATCTATATTCTATTGGTCTTTTGTGGTGACTTTGGTTTATTATTTCTATCGGAAAATCCGCCAATTGTTTATGGAATAGAGCTGAGTTAAATACGAAATAAACGAAAAGTGTTTCGAATATTGCGTATGTTTGTCGTTCAAAATTCCATTTTATGACGACCAATGAGAACATAGAAAGACCTTCGAAAGAGGAGCAAAAGGCAGCCATGAAGTCGTATGATGCTTTGGTGGCGGTATTAGAGAATCTTAAATCCGATTTTCCGGAAATTGAAATCGAAGAGACCAAGGAGCGTATTAAGATTCCGCAGCGCGCGTTGCAGCTCTTGGCGAAGATTCTGAAAGAGACCGGTCAGGGCAGGCCTGTGACCATTGTTCCCTTTGCCACCGAGATGACCACACAGGCGGCGGCGGAACTTTTGGGTTGCTCGCGGCCACATTTTATCAAGCTACTCGAAAGCGGAAAGATCAACTTCACGAAAGTTGGCAAGCACAGGCGCATTCGCTACCAGGATGTGGTGGATTTCAAGAGAGAAATGAAGCTCGAACAACGAAAGTTGCTCACGGAGATCATGAAGTCGGACGAAGAACTTGGATTGTATGATTCATAGTGTACGATTCACTTGTGTGCTGGATACCAATGTGATTTATCCCATTGATATTAGGGACCTTTTGTTTTGGTTCGCTTCCTACGACCTATTTACACCAAAATGGAGTAAGGACATATTTAATGAATGGAGGGACTTGATGCTCCGAAAGGGTTTATCAGCCGAGGAAATTGAGAAAAGAATACATAAGGCGAATAGCGCCTTCCCGGATGCTTTAGTCGAAAATTACGAACCCTTGGTAAGCTCATTAACCTTGCCGGATGAGAAGGACAGACATGTTTTGGCCGCCGCCATTAAAACCAACGCCAATATTATTGTTACAAACAATCTAAAGGACTTTCCGGAAGCCTACCTGGCGAGCTTTGGCTTGGCGGCCAAATCAGCAGATGATTTTGTTACGGATATCATTGACCTCAACCACGACTTGGCATTGGAGGCTTTCAGGGCTTTGGTATTTAATAGAACCAATCCCAATTTGGATGAATACGAAGTATTGAATCGCTTTCGTAGAAATGGACTAATTGATTCAGCAAATTATCTTCACGCGCTTCTTTGAAAGTTTTAAAACCTCCACCTTAACTGCGCCTTGATTTCTGTGCGGGTGTTGCCCGGAATTTCGTCTAGAACTTTAGTGCAAGACTTACTTGGGTTGATCATCAGGCGTTCCTTTTGGGCCGTATTGCTTTCTGAGGGTTATAGTAAGTTGATTATTAAACCGAAGGTCTCATCTTCAAATTTCCCCCAATGGCTCTTAAAACTTTCAATATGGTATCAAACTGCGGTTTTGCATTTTCAGCTAAGGCTTTATACAAACTTGGTCTGCTCATACCTGTCTGTTCCGCAATTTTTGACATACCAATTGCTTTGGCTATATGTCCCAATGCCACTTGAATATCGTTTGAATCGCCTTCTTCCAGCACGGCATTCAGATATTCTTGGATCATTTCTTCGTCATCCAAATATTCCGCTATGTCGAATTTGCTTGCTTTCATCATTCTTCCTTTTGATAGTTATCCCAAATTTTCTTGGCTTTCTCTATGTCCTTTTCTTGTGTGCTTTTATCGCCTCCTATTAGCAATAACACCAACTGTCTTTTCACGATTTTGTAATATATCCTGTATCCCTTTCCATGCGGTATTCTCATTTCCATCAATCCATGACTGACGGATTTTATGTCTCCCAAATTTCCTGATTCAACGCGCTGTAGCCGAAATAATATTTTTGCTCTAGCGGTTTTATCTCTCAAATTCCTGAGCCACTTGTCAAACTCGAGTGTTTTTTCAATCGAATACACGCACAAATGTATTCATTTGGATACAGTTTTATAAATTAAAGTCCTATTAATTTTTTGGGTTCTGTTGGAAGAGTTCAAAACCTCCACCGCAACTGCGCCTTGATTTCCGTGCGGGTGTTGCCGGGAATTTCGTCGAGGCCACTGCCCACCGTGTTGCGGTCGGTGTAGTAGCTCTGCGCCCAGCGCAGCCACAGGTCCATGCGCGGCAGTATCTCGTAGTTCAGCATCAGGTACACCCGCATGCCGGTGCCGCTGTAGGCGGGTATGCTGAAAGAGTAGAGTACATCTTGCTCGTAGGCATAGATGCGGCTGTCGTAGTCGTCGGTGCGGAATAGTGCCAGGCGCGAATAGAGGCTCCAGCGGCTGTTTAGGGCGCGGTAGCTCACATCTTGGTACAGCAGCAGGCCGTTGCTGGCCTTTTCGTCCAGGGTGTAGCGGCTCATCTCTATGCGCGATTGCAACTTCCATTCGCTGTTGGGCGCATAGGCCACATGCAAGCGTATGCTGCGGCGCACCTGCGGCACAGGGATGTCAATGGGCAGTTCTTCGCGGCTGTTGCGCATGTTGCTTTCGTGGCGCAGACGCAGGTATAGCGTGAAGTAGCGCTTGGGCTGGTATTCGGCCTGCACGCCAATGTCCTGCCCTTCGGAGGGGCCATCCACCAGATAGCGAAACCAATCAAATCGATACAGGTCGTAGTAGGCGCGCAGCATCAGCTGGCGGGTAGGCTGAATTTGCAAGGCGGTGTAGAGCCCTTCTTCGCCGGGGGTTTGGCTTTCGGCAAAGGCGGCAGTCCACAGCGCGTGGTAGTCTTTGCCAATGCGACGGTACACGGTGATGAGGTCCACCGGGCCTTGCGGTTTCAGTTGAAGGCCGTTTAGGGTGGCCCATCCGCCGCTTTCGCTCAGGGCGGTTTCGCCAAAAAAGTTGATGCCCGGCAGGATGAAGTGGTAGTCTACAGACACATTGCTGTTTCCGGTTCCTTCGAAATTGTAAAGCTGATAGAGTTGTGGGCCTTTCTGAATGTTTTTATCGAAGCGGGTACGCGACGCGGTGAGGCCAATGTTGAAGAGGGTGCTTTTCCATTTCACATGTCCACCCATAATTTCGGTGCCCACGGCGTCTTTGTAGGCCAGCTCGCGCGGGGTGCGGTGCAGGCCTGTTTCCTGTAGTGAGCTCACCAGTTGTTCTTCCGTTCCCAGCGAGTCGGTTTCGGCGTTTATGTTGGCGTCAATGCGCAAGTTGCTGTAGAAAAGGGTGGCCTCCACCGCACCCAGATCGAAGGTGGCGGCGGCGCCGCGCATAAAGCGGTTTTCGTTCACACCAGCATAGGGCCTGATGCCCCGCCCGAAGCGCTGCACGTTCATCACATTGGCCGATTTACCAAAGGCATAGCCGCTCCATAGGTGCAGGCCTTGGCCGAATTCCACGGCGTAATCGCCCAGCGCCACATTTTTCAGCAGGCCGTTTCCTTGATAATAGGCGCGAAAGGAGTAGTAGTCGAAACCTTGCTTTTGTGTGCCGGTAAAAAACTCCTCTCCGGCGTCTTTCTCTGCCGTGAAGCCCAGTTGCAGGCGGTCGCGGTAGCGAAAGCTGTAGCGCACAAAGTATTTATCCGGATTGCCCAGATAGCGGGCGTTGAGGTTGGCGGCTAGGGTGGCGCTATCGGCAGGCGAGTAGCCTTTCGATTCTTCGAGGGTGCGCTGGTAACGCATCAGCAGATCGCTGCGGCCGTATTTCAGCATTTGCCCCAGCGACACATTGTAGGCGTCCACAGCGCTCACGGTCACAAAGGGCAGCAATTGCTGAATGGTCAGCTGGTCGAAACCTTCCACATTGCTCAGCTCGTAAATGGTGAGCAGCTTGCCGGCGCTTTTTCGGTAGTTGATTAGGGCATTGATCTGAAACACGGTGAGCAGGTTCAGGTCTTCCATTTGCTGCACAGTGGCCGTGTTC
>CAZBBV010000096.1:5495-6910 GCA_964490025.1 uncultured Cryomorphaceae bacterium
GTACAGCTCGTAGTTTTCGGCTATTTGGGTAAAATCGGTTTGGTTTTCTTCGTTTTCGTCGGCCAAGCTTTCGATCTGGAATTCGAGGGCGCCGTCGCCGGTGCTGTCCACCTGTGCGTGGGCGCCGCAGCCCAGCAGAAGGATGAGGATGAGCGCCCGGATTTTCATCAGAAAGCGTAGTCGAGCGAGAGAGAAGGGGTGAGGCCCAGTCCGCTGTGGCGGCTCACGGCCATGTCCACCCGAAAGTTGTCGAGGCGCACACCCAGACCGAGGGTGATGGTGTTGAGCTCGGTGTTGGCGCCCATGCGTATGTAGAGCAGCTCGCGGATGTTGTATTGTCCGCCAACGCGGTAGATGGCTTCGCGGTCAAGGTCCTGGGTCACCTCGCCGCCTATCATAAAGTCGCTGCCCAGTTGGTACATCAGGCCCAGACGCAGGATGGTAGGATGGCGTTCTTCCTCGTATTGGCTGTATTTGCTGCGGGTAAAATTGAACACATGAAAGCCCATGCTCAGGTTTTCGATAGGGCGGTACTGAATGCCCAGCTCGCCGGTGGCGGCCAGGGCGTTGCTGGCGGCACTGGGGCGAAAGATGCCCTGTGCGTTGAGTTGGAAGGAGGCGCTCACACGGTTGCCAAAGTCGCGGGCATAGGTGGCGCCCAGCTTCCACGGCTGGAAGCCCTCGGTGCCGGCCTGCGTGTAGCTGATGCCCCAGTGGCCCACCTTGCTGGGCAGCACGGCGAAAAAAGCGGCGTTCATAAGGTCTTTGATGGCGTATGGATTTTCGAGACAGGCGCCCACGGTGGTATTTTCCACAGCGGTGATGCCCGACTGGTTTTGCAGCACCGCCCAGGCGTCTTGCCAGCCCACGGTGGCGTGGCCCATGCTTTTGGAGATGGCACCCACTTCCGAGCCGGCATACCATTGGGCATGTACGGTGGTTGTGGAGAAAAAGAAGAGTAGGGCCAGGGTAAGCTTCCGCATCATGCGAGGAAAGGTAAGAACTGTGCGGGAGATGAGGAAGGGGAGGGGGTTAATTTCTGGCGCCGTACTTTTCTTCGAGTTCTAGTTTTCGGATTCTCGAGTTTATAGCTCCTTTGTTGCGTTCCATTTGCGCGGAGATTTCAGAACTGCTTTTCCCATTGCAATAGAGCAGTGTCAATTCTTCGTCATCTGCTTCGGTCCATGGGGTATAGGCTTTGGGAAATTTCGCTTTGGTTTTATGCATTTTACTCAAATTGACTTCTGGATTGAAGTCTTCCACCCAACCACTCTGTTCACCTTTAATAAGTGCTTTTCTAAGTGCAGTCAATTTTTCTTCTTCGTTTTCAAGTAGGCGCAATGCTGAGCGTATCACTTCGTTGGTAGAGCTATAGCGACCTGATTTTATTGCATTTTGAATGAATTGCTCAAAAT
>CAZBBV010000097.1:0-6829 GCA_964490025.1 uncultured Cryomorphaceae bacterium
TAGTAGGAACTGAATCGGTTAAAGCGGATGACTGCGCGGTGGTTTTCGTTGATGTTGTAGTCGAAGCGCAGGTTTAGCCGAAGCGCGTTCGACTCAAACTCTTTGTTTTCGTAGTCGCCGGCGTCGTAGCCATATAGTGATTGAAGCATAGAGCGCACATCTTCCAGCTCAGCTGCCGGTACGCGTGAAATGTTCAAACCATCAGGCTCCAATCCCGGACGAGAGGCTTTGCGCTGATCGCCGGGCGCCAATTGGTCTTCGTATTCCAAGCTGGCAAAGAAGAAAAGTTTGTTTTTGATAATTGGTCCGCCCACGCGTGCACCGATTATTCTATTGAACGATTCGCCCACACTCAACTCTTCGTCGTACACATTGTTTCCTACCAAATTCTGGTTTCTGGCAAAAACGTAGGCCGATCCTTCGAAGGTGTTCGATCCGCTGCGGGTAATAGCGTTCACATTGGCTCCGGTAAATCCGTTTTGATTCACGTCATAAGGAGCTAGGTTCACCTGAATTTCCTGAATAGCATCTATACTTATTGGATTACCTCCTGCAAACTGACTGCTGCCCAACCCAAAGTTGTTGTTGTAGATGTTTCCGTCAATGGTGTAGTTGTTAAAACGGTTGTCGCGGCCGGCAAAGCTGGTTCCATTGCTTTGCGGAATAAGACGTGTATAGTCGTTGATGTCGCGGTTTATAGTGGGCAGTTCATTTACCGACTGCACATCAAGATTCACTGCCGTACCCATGCGGTCGGAGTTGATCAGCGCGTTCTTGTCTTCTACCACATCTACGTCGGCAAGCTCGGTAGATGATGGGCTTAGGCTCAGGTTCAACTTATAGTTTTGCCCAAGTTGGAGGGTGATGTTTTCCACCACTTTTGAGGCATAACCCATAAAACTTACGTTGACCTTGTAAGGCCCGCCGGGTTGCATGTTCTGAATAATAAAGAGCCCTTGCTCATTGGTGGTGGCACCATAAATGGTTCCCGTGGGACCGTGCAGGGCCATAACAGACGCGCCCGGAAGAGAATTTCCTTCGTTGTCTTTTATTTGACCGCTAATGGAGGAACTGGTTACCCCCTGAGCAAAGCCTGCGAGGCCGAAGAAGAGCATGGATATGGCCAAGGCCACATAGCGAGTGTAAATCTGCTTCATATTGAATTTAGTTTAGGGTTACAATTTCGAACCAAAACTATCCCCTGCAGATTTTTTCTTAGTGACCCCACTATTAAGTTTTGGCAACGCGAATATTTACAAATCCGATCAATTCCACCTAACGAAGTTGGTAAAAGGTGGCCGTTTGGTTGAAAACTTATACCACTCTATTTATCTTATCCGCAATGATTCGATAGAGCTGTTGATACTGATTTACTTCGGTTAAAGTCTCTAACAGCCTTTCAGGATCGTGGTTTTCTTTGAGCATATCGGCTTTCTCCTTTAATAGCTTTTTTACCACATGCTCCTTATATCTGATCACTAAATTAAAGGCGTGATGTTCTACCAGACTTTCCTTGCTGTTTACCCAAATTTTACGCGACGGCCAATCGCTCAATTCGTGTTTTTCTAGCACTAGTTCCGCAGCCAGGTTGGCTATTTCAGCCGATTTGTGTTGAATGAAAAAGCCTTCGTCCAATGTCTCATCATTGGCGCAACGCGTAGAATATTCTTGCAAGATGGTATTGTAAAGCGGATGATCGAACGCTATCCTATCGCTCGCCAATTCGTCAATTACATAGCGACCATAGGTGTATGGCCCTGATTCGGTTTCTTCTTTGACTAAATGCCCGCTCTTGAACAAGAAAGCAATGATCTCTCTTTCCTTTTCTTCAGCGCCTTCGGCATGCAGCAGCGATTGGTCTTTTTGCGCAGGTGCTGCCTCATCCGGCACCACTTTTAGTCCTGCGGCTTCCATATCCGCCCCAACGCCTGTTTGGTCGCGCAGATACTTGCCACGACGTTGAGCGAGCTCCTTGTGCAATGTTTTTTCTTCAATACCGAAAATCTTTGCACACTCAGCCACGTACACCTCGCGTGCTATGCTGTCCGGAATCCTGGAGATGCTGGTGATCACTTCACGGATTACCTCAAATTTCCTAATCGGGTCCTTCTCCACATCTTCCTTCAGCACCTCCGCTTTGAAGCGGATAAAATCTTGTTTCTCGGTGGCCAGGTAGTGCTCCACTTCTTCAGTGCTGTGGTTGCGCACGAACGAGTCCGGATCTTCGCCATTGGGCAGCACCAGGGCGCGGGCATTCATGCCTTGCTCCAGTATCATGTCCAACCCCTTGAAGGAAGCGTTTATACCGGCGCGGTCGCCGTCGTATAGCACGGTGATGTTGGGCGTGAAGCGCTTGATGAGTTGAATTTGCTCAGTGGTGAGCGCAGTGCCAGAAGAGGCCACTACGTTTTGAATCCCCGCTTGGTGCATGCTCAGCACATCTGTGTAACCCTCCACAAGGTAGCAGTTAGCCGCCTTTACTATGGCGCTCTTCGCTTGAAACATACCAAACAACACCTTGCTTTTGTGGTACAGTTCCGATTCGGGCGAGTTGAGGTATTTGGCGGCTTTGGCATCTGTGCGAAGTATGCGACCGCCAAAGCCAATTACCCGTCCGGTGAGGTTGTGAATGGGGAACATGACCCGCCCACGGAAGCGATCGAGCCAACCGCGGCCTCCCTCGCGCTGTATGCCCAGACCGGTTTTTTCTAAAAATGTGGGCTGATATCCTTTCTCTATGGCATAGCTGCAGAAGGCATCTGTCTGCTCGGGGCTGTAGCCCAACTGAAAGGTTTTGATGGTTTGCTCTGTAAATCCGCGCTGCTTAAAATAGCTGAGGCCCACACTCCGCCCTTCGTCGGTTTCGTGCAATTGGTTCTCGAAATAGTCGCGTGCGGCCTGCGTGAGGATAAACAGGCTTTCTCTTTCGCTTTCTGCCAGCTTTTCTTCGTCGCTTTGCTCGCTTTCTTCTATTTCAATGTTGTAGCGCTTGGCCAGGTAGCGCAGTGCTTCCGGGTAGGTAAAGTGTTCATGCTCCATGAGGAAACTCACTACACTTCCGCCTTTTCCGGAGCTGAAATCTTTAAAAATTTGTTTGGAAGGAGATACCACAAAACTCGGCGTGCGCTCTTGGGTAAAAGGGCTAAGTCCTTTCAGGTTGCTCCCCGACCTTTTCAGGGTCACAAAGTCGCCAATCACCTCCTCAATGCGGGCGGCGTCGAATATCTTCTCTATGGTTTCACGTTTAATCACGGCTTGTGATGAAAAATTTGGCTTGGTAAGGTATAAACTTTAGCGGCTTATTTATTGCGCTCAATGACATAATCTACCAACAAAGCAAGACTCTTTCTGGCTTCGTTTTCCGGAAATGTTTGGAGTATGTCCAGCGCTTGCTTTCGGTATTCCTCCATCTTTTTTCGCGCATAGTCTATGCCCCCGTACTGAGTAACCCAAGCCAGTACCTCACTTATTCGTTCCGGATGGTCGTAAAAACGCTTCACCGTGTTGATGATGCGGCGGCGCTCGCTGGAGCTGCAGTTTTGCAAGGTGTAAATGAGCGGAAGCGTAAGTTTTTGCTCTTTGATGTCTATTCCCGTAGGCTTTCCGGTTTTCGCACTCGATTCGTAGTCGAACAGGTCGTCTTTAATCTGGAAGGCCATGCCGGCCAACATGCCGAATTCTTTCATGCGGGCCACTTGCTCTTCGGTGCCGTTGCTGGCAACTCCGGCGGCACAGCAGGCGGCAAACAGGGTAGCGGTTTTCTGCCGAATGATTTGGTAGTAAATATCTTCTTTGATGTCCAGCCGTCGGGCTTTTTCTATTTGCAAAAGTTCGCCTTCGCTCATTTCGCGCACAGCCGTGCTCACTATGGCCAGCAGTTCATGCTCCTTGTTGTCCAGTGCCAGTAACAAGCCCCGTGAGAGTAGGTAGTCGCCCACCAACACGGCAATTTTGTTTTTCCATAGGGCATTGAGGGAAAAGAAGCCACGACGGGTATAGGAATCGTCCACCACGTCGTCGTGCACCAAGGTGGCGGTGTGTAGCAGCTCAATGAGCGAAGCTGCGCGGTAGGTGCTGTCGTTTATTTCGCCGGTCAGTTTTGCACTAAGGAACACGAACATAGGGCGCATTTGCTTGCCTTTGCGCTTTACTATGTAGTGCATAATGCGGTCGAGCAAAGCCACGCGGCTGGCCATGGACTGGCGGAAGGTGGCTTCAAACCTTTCCATTTCCTTGCTTACCGGTGCTTTGATTTGCTGAAGGGCGCTCATTGGGCCAAAAGTAATTTTATTGCGCTGTTAATGCCGTGTTTTTGTTGGCCAACTGCCCACAAGCGGCGTCAATGTCCTTTCCACGACTGATGCGAACCTTGGCCACCACGCCATCTTGTGCCAAGCGATCCATGTACATTTGGAGCGCTTCGGGATCGGCCTGCTGGAAGCGCGGATCGTCTATACTGTTGTACTCTATCAGATTTACTTTGCTGGGCACTTTTCGGCAAAACAAAGCGAGGGCTTCTGCATCTTCGGGCCGGTCGTTTATGCCTTTCCACACCACATATTCGAAGGTCACTTTGCGCCTGGTCTTCTTGTACCAATATTGTAATGACTGCGCCAACTCTTCCAGTGGACTCACCTCGTTGATGGGCATGATGCTGCTTCGTTTTTCGTTGATAGCGGAGTGCAGGCTCACCGCAAGATTAAATTTCACGTCTTCGTCGGCTAGCTTCACTATCATTTTGGGCAATCCCACAGTGCTCAGTGTGATGCGCTTTGGGGCAATGCCCAGTCCTTTTTCGGAGGAAATTTTGTCAATGGCCTCCAACACATTGTTGTAGTTGAGCAGGGGCTCGCCCATGCCCATGAACACGATATTGGTAAGTGGGCGGCCGAAAAACTCTTCGCTCTGTTGCTTGATGGCAGCCACTTGGTCGTATATCTCGTCGGCATTCAGGTTGCGCATCCGCTTTAGGCGGGCTGTGGCGCAAAAGGCGCAATCGAGACTGCATCCTACTTGTGAAGAAATGCATGCTGTTATCCTCTTTTCGGTGGGAATGAGCACCGATTCCACCACATTGCCGTCGAAGAGTTTTACAGCGTTTTTTATGGTGCCGTCAGCGCTGCGCTGCATCTCATCCACCTCAATGTGGTTGATCACAAAGTCGTTTTTCATCCGCTCGCGAAGACTAAGTGGCAGGTTGGTCATTTGGTCGAAGTCCTTGGCGGCGCGTATCCACAGCCATTCATGAACCTGATCAACACGAAACTTGGGCTGCCCCAGTTGAGCGAAGTATTCCGCGAGTTTTTCTTTGCTCAGCGAGCGAAGGTCTTGTTTGTATGTGCTTGCCATTAGCTAAAGTTTCGCTCTTTTTTTAGCCCTTCATAGGCCTCCTGCACTTTTTGGAATTTTTCCTTGCCGCCATTTTGCAGCTCTACACTTAGGTGTTGCAGTTTGTCCGGGTGGTATTTCTTGGCCATGTGTCGGTAGGCCTTTTTAATTTCCTCCACCGTTGCGGTCGATTCTATTTCCAAAATCTTGTAATAGCTGTCCGCAGCCTTGTAAAACATGGCCTTAATGGATTCGTAATCGCGGTGGTTGATGTTTAAGTATCCGGATATCTGTTCAATCATTTTCACTTCCGGTTCGCTCACATGGCCGTCGGCCTGGGCCACGCCAAAAAGGAAATGCAAAAGTTGCAAACGCGAAGGGTGGTCCATGTAGCGCTGAATCTGCAAGCAGACCTGGCGAACCGAAATTTCTTGATGATCGACCACCGTCTTAAACAGCTTAAAGCTTTCATTTGCTCTGCTTTGGCCAAACATTCTTACAAAATGCGCGCGTACAAAATCTTGTTCCTTTTCGTGTACATGCCCATCTGCTTTGATCACATAGGCGGAAAGCACCAAGAGGCTCACTTCAAAGTCTCCCGTCGAGGTAATCGCTTGATGGCCGGAAGCAGGGATTAGGTTGCCATCCCGATCGAACATATTGCCCACTGCAAAGCCTAGTAGTGCGCCAATGGGGCCTCCGAGCACCCAGCCGAGTCCGCCACCTATCCATTTTGCGTATTTCGCCATTATTTCTTTCGGGTAAAAACCGGTTTGTCCGGGCTGCTAAGGTCGGCGTTGTAGCTATATCCGTCGGCACTGAAATCCAAAATATCTTCCGCTTTTGTGATTTGGTTTTGAATCACAAAGCGCGTCATCATGCCGCGGGCCTTTTTCACGAAAAACTGAAGCATCTTGTATTGGCCATTGCTCCAGTCGCGAAACTGAGGGGTAATGACTTGAGTCCCCGTTTTTTCTAATCGGGCAGCCTTGGCGTATTCTTCGGAAGCCAAGTTGAGTATTAGATTTCCTTCTCTATTCAAATCGCTCTTGATGGCGTTGGCCAAAGTATCGCCCCAGTATTCATAGAGGTTTTTCTTCCGACCTACTTTTAGAGAAGTGCCCATTTCGAGTCGGTAGGGCAAAATTCGATCGAGCGGGCGAAGGTAGCCGTACAATCCGCTGAGGATACGCACATGGTCTTGTGCCCAGCTCACTTCCTGTGGGTCGAGCGTGGCGGCATCCAGGCCTATATACACATCACCCTGAAATGCGAAGAGCGCCTGCTTTGATTCTTCTGTGCTGAATGGGAAATGCCAGTTGCTGTAGCGCTCATGGTTCAGTTTGGCCAGCGCTTCGCTCAGGTCCATCAGTTTGGCAATTTTCTTCGGCGATTGCTTTTGCATCACCGCGGCCAGTTCTTGAGTCTGATTGGGAAATATAATTTCCGTTTCACTCCATTTGCTTTCCAATGGCGTGAAATCGAGTCGTTTGGCGGGGCT
>CAZBBV010000098.1:0-6802 GCA_964490025.1 uncultured Cryomorphaceae bacterium
TGCGCGCAGATGCCCGCCTCTCGAAAGATTGGGCCACAAGTGATAAAATCCGCGACCATTTGGCGGCTGTGGGCATTCAGCTAAAGGATGGAAAAGACGGAACGAGCTACCAAATAAATTGACCTAATGATACTATCCGGAAAGAAGATAGAGCAAGAGCTGGGCAAAAGCATTTTCATAGAGCCTTACAACCCAAGTCAGCTAAACCCCAACAGCTACAACCTGAAGTTGCACAACGAGTTATTGGTGTATTCCAATTCTGTATTGGACATGAAAACGCCCAACCCTGCCGAGCGAATTATCATCCCCGAAGAAGGGATGTTGCTCGAAACCAACAAGCTTTATCTGGGCCGAACCATTGAGCACACGCGCACTGAGAGCTATGTGCCCATGCTCGAAGGGCGTTCGTCTATAGGTCGCTTAGGATTGTTTGTACACATCACCGCAGGCTTTGGCGACGTGGGCTTCAGTGGCTTCTGGACCCTCGAAATGTTTTGCGTACAGCCCATCCGCATTTATCCCGGTGTGGAGATTTGCCAGATTTTTTACCACAGCATTGAAGGCGATTACGAAAGCTATGCCTCGGGCAAGTATCAGAACAACACGGGTGTGCAAACGAGCATGTTGTACAAAGACTTTGAGAAGTGAACACCATTCGAAAGGTCATAGCCTGGCCATTCATTCTGCTCATCAGAATCTATCAATGGGTAATTTCTCCCTTGCTGCCCATGGCATGCCGGTATACCCCCACTTGTAGCCATTATGCCATTGAAGCCATTGAAGAATGGGGCCTTTTGAAAGGACTTTGGATGGGCATCCGACGCATCTCTTCGTGCCACCCTTGGGGCGGATCGGGTTACGATCCTGTGCCGAAAAGAAATAAATCCCAACACTGAGGGTTTTCTTGAGGTATTCTTAGATTTAACCCAACGAAAACCACGAGCACATGTCCTTATTTGCAGTAATCCGCTGGACGGTCGACCCACAGATTTTTCCCGACACACCTATTCCGGTTCGCTGGTACGGACTCATGTTTGCCCTCGCATTTCTGATGGGCTACTACATCATGCGTCGCTTTTTGGCCAATGAGGGTAAAGATGTAAATCTGATGGACTCCCTGCTGGCGTATGTAATGGTGGGCACCATTTTGGGTGCGCGACTTGGTCATGTGTTCTTTTACGATTGGGGCTATTACAAAAACCATCTGGGCGAAATACTCATGGTGTGGAAAGGTGGACTTGCCAGTCATGGCGCTGCAATAGGCGTAATAGCGGCCATTTACTTTTTCTCAAAGTACCGTTTAAAGATGCCCACCCTTTGGACCCTGGACCGTGTGGTGATTACCATTGCGCTGGGCGCTTTCTTTGTTCGAATGGGAAACCTTTTCAACCACGAAATTATTGGCAAGGCAACGGATCTGCCGTGGGCGTTTCAGTTTACCAAGGCCTACGTGCCGGACCCTGAAACGCCGCGACATCCGGCGCAGCTCTATGAAGCATTGTGCTATCTCGGCTATTTCTTCCTCATGTTTTGGATGTACTGGAAAACGAATTTGAAAAATCTTCAAGGTTTCTTCTTTGGGTTATTTTTGGTTCTCATTTTCGGCACCCGCTTTTTTGTGGAGTTTGTGAAAGAAAACCAAGTGGCTTTTGAAGATGAAATGACCCTAAACATGGGCCA
This sequence comes from uncultured Cryomorphaceae bacterium, assembly GCA_964490025.1. Taxonomy (GTDB): domain Bacteria; phylum Bacteroidota; class Bacteroidia; order Flavobacteriales; family ECT2AJA-044; genus CAZBBV01. The sequence goes on from CAZBBV010000098.1 coordinate 1,681, forward strand.
ATGGCTGAGCATACCGGCAGTGGCAATTGGCCTGTGGTTTATGTGGCAGGCCTATACGAAAAGGAAGAGATGATACGCATTCAAAACTATATAGATGGTCGGTTGGTAGCCCCTGTGTCAGGGGCCTATTTGGACAATATTGACCCATCCATTGGGCGTAAGTACAGCGAAATTCCCGACAGCGACGCCCAAGATGTAGAGCTGGCCGTGCAAGCAGCGAAGCGGGCATTCCCGGAGTGGAGCCGAATGTCCACAAAAAGGCGATCAGAAATATTGGTGCGTGTTTCTCAACTTATTGACGCCAACCTCGACCGCCTCGCTGAGGCTGAAAGCCGCGACAATGGCAAACCGCTTTGGCTATCGAAAGAAGTGGATATTCCGCGCGCTTCGGCCAATTTTTATTTCTACGCCACTGCCATTCTTCATGAGCAATCGGAGTCGCACAGCATGGGTGTGGAGGGCTTCAACTACACGCTTCGTCAGCCCATTGGTGTGGCAGGGTGCATCAGTCCATGGAATTTACCGCTTTATCTCTTCACCTGGAAAATAGCACCGGCGCTGGCTGCCGGAAACTGCGTGGTGGCCAAGCCATCAGAGATTACCCCTATGTCCGCCTATTTGCTCTCTGAGCTCTGTATAGAGGCTGGAATGCCTGCCGGTGTTCTGAACATAGTGCATGGCTTGGGCCCCAAAGTAGGGCAAGCCATTGTGGAGCATCCACAGGTACCCATGATTTCTTTTACCGGAGGAACGATTACCGGCGAACACTTGGCGCGCACTGCGGCGCCTATGTTCAAGAAACTGTCGCTGGAGTTGGGTGGAAAAAATCCGAACATCATTTTCGACGACTGCGATTTCGACGATATGCTGCGCACCACTGTGCGTTCTTCCTTTGCCAATCAAGGTCAGATTTGCCTTTGTGGCTCGCGCATTTATATTCAAAGAGGCATTTATCAGAAGTTCAGAAATGCTTTTGTAGAAAAGGTGAAGAACCTGAAAGTTGGCGATCCATTTGATCCGGAGACGCGCATGGGTGCTGTGGTAAGCGAGGGCCACATGAACAAGGTGTTGGGCTACATCAGCCTGGCAAAAGAAGAAGGAGGAATTGTGCTTTGCGGTGGCGAGCGCGTAGTTCTAGGAGGTGAGCAAAGCAATGGCTACTATATTTCGCCAACGGTGATTGAAGGATTGCCGCACAGTTGTCGTACCAACCAAGAGGAAATATTCGGGCCGGTGGTGACCCTACAGCCTTTCGATACAGAAGAAGAAGTACTGGAATATGCCAATGGCACAAAATACGGACTTGCGGCCACCATTTGGACCGCAGACCTAAAGAGAGCCCACCGTGTGGCAGCAGCCTTGCATTCGGGCATCATCTGGGTAAATTGCTGGTTGGTGCGCGATCTTCGCACGCCTTTCGGTGGGGTGAAGCAAAGTGGCGTGGGCCGAGAGGGAGGCTTTGAAGCCTTGAGATTTTTTACAGAACCAAAAAATGTGTGCATCAAATTGTGAGGAGAGTAGACCGACAAAAAAGATGCTGCATAAACAACTAGAAACCAATTATGGCTTGTAATACATGTTCAACTAAAGTAGGAATCCCCAAGGGATGCAGGAGCAACGGCACCTGTAGCTCGGGTGGATGTGATAAAATGGAAGTGCACGACTGGCTGGCCAATATGAGCCTTCCGGGCGATCAAGAGCCTTTCTATTACGTGGAAATTCGATTTAAAAATGGCCGAAAGGCGTTTTACCACAACGACAAGAAATTGCCGCTACACATAGGTGAAATGGTGGTGGTAGACGTATCGCCGGGCTACGACGTGGGTTTGATATCGCTCACCGGCGAGCTGGTGCGGATGCAAATGCGACGCAGAAACAGCACGACGGACAATCCTGAGATGAAGAATGTGATCCGAAAAGCCACGCAAAGAGATTTGGACATTTTTCAGGAAGCACGCGGACTGGAGGAAACCACCATGCACCGCGCCAGGGAAATGAGCAACGCGCTAGGACTGGAAATGAAACTGAGCGACGTAGAATATCAGGGCGACAAGACCAAAGCGACTTTTTATTACACCGCCGAAGACCGTGTGGACTTCCGCCAGTTGATCAAAGACATGGCCGCTGCCTTCAAAGTAAAAATAGAAATGCGGCAAATAGGCGCCCGACAGGAAGCGGCACGACTAGGGGGCATAGGCTCTTGCGGACGAGAGCTTTGCTGCAGCACATGGCTCACCGATTTCAGGTCGGTGAACACCTCGGCAGCGCGCTACCAGCAGCTGAGCCTAAACCCACAGAAACTGGCCGGACAATGTGGAAAGCTAAAATGCTGCTTAAACTACGAATTGGACTCCTACATGGATGCCCTCAAGACTTTTCCAGACACCAATCGCTCATTGAAAACCAAAAGAGGCGAGGCATCATTTCAGAAAATGGACATTTTCGGCAACCTGATGTGGTATAGCTACAATGACGAGCCCTACCGACTCATCACCATGCCCATGCAGGAAGTGAAGCGATTGGTGGAGTTGAATAACGGAGGCACGGTGCCTGAAAATCTGGAGGAATTCTCCTTGAAAGCAGAAGTATCTACCGAACCGCAGTTCAAAAACGTAGTAGGGCAGGATAGCCTGAACCGATTTGACAATGCGAACAAAGAGAAGAGAAGAAACAAGAATAAGAAGCGTAGGAAAAAGCCGGGAAGAAGTGAAAATAATCAAGGGTAGTATTCTTATTGTATTGGCTATTGCAGCCCTTTCGTGCGAGCGGCAGGCGTTGTATGAGCACTATATCTCCATGCCGGATGCGCGCTGGCATGCCGATAGTGCTGCAGTATTTGCGATTGATGTACCCGACACCACCAATGGCTATGACCTTGAGGTATTGCTAAGGAGCAATGAGAAATTTCCCTACAGCAATCTTTACCTCTTTATAGAGTGGCAGGGCGAAAACCAAACTACGATAGATACCTTGGAGCACCTCATGGCCTTGCCCGAAGGAAAGTGGACCGGAAAGGGATATGGTGCGTTGAAGGAAAACGTGATTCGATATAAAATGAATTACCGCTTTGATGAAAAAGAAAAAGTGCGTCTGTCCCTTCGTCAAGGCATGCGCGATTTGCATTTAAACGGAATAGAAGATGTGGGCTTCCGCATATCCTTATCACAAGAAAACACGAGCAGATGAATAAGCAACTGAAAAAATGGGTAATTGGTTTTTGGCTCACTTTTGCAGGAGGCATTTTGGCTTTCGTGCTCATCATTCTTTTTGCCAAATGGGGCATGTTTGGCCGCATGCCAAATGTGGAAGAGCTCACCAACCCAAAAAGCTATTTGGCCAGCGAAATCATTTCCATTGATGGAAAAGTTATTGGCAAGTACTTTCTGGAGAACCGGACGAATGTGACCTACGACGAGATGTCGCCATGGGTGGCCCAAGCCCTGATCTCTACTGAAGACGAGCGATTTATGAACCATAGTGGGATCGATTTCCGTTCACTCTTTAGGGCCATTGTGATGCTCGGAAAGGCAGGCGGAGCAAGCACCATCTCTCAGCAGCTCGCCAAAATGCTTTTTACCGAGCAGGTATCGCGATCGAAGGTGCAACGGGTGTTTCAGAAAGTGAAGGAATGGGTGATTGCGGTGGAGTTGGAAAAACGATACACCAAAGAAGAGATCATATCCATGTACCTCAACCGATACGATTTTCTAAACCTGGCTGTGGGTATAAAGTCGGCTTCAAGTATATATTTCAATACATCTCCCGACTCGCTTAACATTCTACAAAGCGCCACCTTGGTAGGCATGCTAAAAAACTCGGCCTTGTACAACCCGATAAGAAGGGCGGAGCTGGTAACCAACAGAAGAAATACGGTGCTTCGACAAATGGTGCGCAACGATTTTCTAACCGAGGAAGCCTATGATAGCTTGAAGGCAGAGCCGCTGGTGCTCGACTACCAAAAAGCCGATCATAATGAAGGATTAGCCACTTACTTCCGCGAATATTTGCGTGCCTACATGGCAGAGTGGATTGAAAAAAACCCCAAGCCCGACGGGTCGTATTACAACTTGTACACCGACGGATTGAAGATATATACCACCATAGACAGTAGGCTGCAGCGATATGCCGAGGAAGCCGCGCAAGCGCATTTGAGCAACATTCAAGACATCTTCTTTAAGCATTGGGAAGGCAGGAAAAATGCGCCTTTCAGCAATATTTCGCAGAAAGAAATAGACCAACTGATGGATCAGGCCATGCGGCGCAGCGACCGATACCGCAACCACCTGAAAGAAGGGATGTCAAAAGACTCCATCAAAATAATGTTCAACACACCCACCGAAATGCGGGTATTCAGCTGGCACGGCGACATTGATACCGTCATGACCCCTATGGACTCCATTCGCTACAGCAAGTACTTCTTGCAGTGCGGTCTTATGAGTGTTGAGCCTGAAAGCGGATTTATTAAGGCTTGGGTGGGCGGCATTGACCACCGTTTTTTCCAATACGACCACGTATACTCCGCTCGCAGGCAGGTAGGCTCCACCTTCAAACCATTTGTATATGCCACCGCAATCGACCAGAAGGGCTATTCCCCTTGTTACAAGGTGTCGAATGTTCCGGTGCGTTTTGAGAAGGAAGAATGGGGGCTACTGCAAGACTGGCAACCCAAAAACTCCGACAATAAATATGGCGGCGAATTGAGCCTGAAAGAAGGCTTAGCCAAATCGGTGAACACCATTACCGCCTTTTTAATGAAGCAAGTGAAGCCCAAGGCCGTAATCAATATGGCAAGGCAGCTGGGTGTGGAAGGCGACATACCCGACCAGCCCGCTATCTGCCTGGGCACGCCCGACCTTAGCGTGTACGAAATGGTGGGTGCCTACAGCACTTTTGCCAACCATGGCATCTACATAGAGCCTACTGCCATTCTGCGAATTGAAGATAAAAACGGAATTGTGCTACAAGAATTTACCCCTGTGAGCCGCGAGGTGATGAGTGCAGAAACTGCCTATGTTATTTGCGATTTGCTGAAAGGCGTAACGCAGTATGGAACCGGTGTGCGCCTGCGCACCAAAGGGGGCGTTGATAACTACAAGCATCTTGGCAATCCTGTGACCGGCTA
>CAZBBV010000099.1:0-6704 GCA_964490025.1 uncultured Cryomorphaceae bacterium
GAATTAACCCCAAAGTATCTGACAGTCATCTCTTATGAACGAAGAAAAGCGGAATTTATAATAAATAGCCCAACAAACGAGGAACAATTACTAAAAGCTTTGAAGGCATATCCGTTCAAAGAAGCAATTTCAGGGGTATTTTGGTTATTCTTTTTTTATTATACGGATAAATACTATTTCGAATTCTCCTACTTACTTGTAATTGTTGGGACAATATTTATTTTTCAAGACAATCTAGATAGATTCTGGAATTATTTCGGTCTCACCTTAATTGTACTCGGAATTTATGGCCATATCAGAATAGTAAGGAACGTTAAGATTAGAAAAATTAAAAAAATCACTGACTACATCAACAAATAAACGCTCCCTCATGACCCCCGAAATCCAAACCTACAACCAACAGCAAACTACAGAAGACCAAGCAATATGTGACGCTTTGGCCAAGAGCATAAACAACGAACTGACCGAAGCGGAATCGAAAGTATGGTATGCCCACCCCGTGTGGTTCTTGGATGGCAACCCTACCGTGGGCTACAGCAAGCAGAAAGCGGGCATTAGGCTCATGTTTTGGAGCGGTGCCGACTTCGGCGAAGAGGGCCTCAAGGTACGTGGCGCCAAATTCAAAGACGCTTCCGTTTTTTTCAATCATGTTTCTGAGATAAATTCGGACGACCTGAACCGCTGGCTGCAAAAAGCACGAGAAATACAATGGGACTATATTAACCTGATCAAGCGAAAAGGACAACTGGAAAAACTGAAATAGCATGAATGTAACCCCCGAACACAACGAACGCATAGCCAAGATGACCTTCGCCTCCGTGTATCCCCACTATGTAACCAAGGTGGAAAAGAAGGGCCGAACGACGGAAGAATTGCACCAAGTGATCGAATGGCTCACCGGTTTTGACGAAAGCAAGCTGCAAGAACTGATTGCAGCGAAGGTCTCCTTCGAAAGTTTCTTCGCGCAGGCCACCCTGCATCCCAATGCTGTAAGAATAACAGGAATGATATGCGGCTACCGCATTGAGGAGATAGAAAACCCCTTGACCCGCCAGGTGCGCTACCTAGACAAATTGGTGGACGAACTGGCCAAAGGCCGAAAAATGGAAAAGATTCTGAGAAATGGCTGAAGCATAGCCTACCTTGCAGAAAATGCAGTCGTGCAGAGCCCGGAAAAAACCATTGGCTTGGGCTCGAAATGCGAAAAACAACAACATGAAAATTTACCTGGCCGAGCAAAAAAACAAATTCAAGCAACACCTCGACTACTTGAAGACCCAAAGGGTAATGCAATACGAGCTTTCGCGACTGAAGCAGAAAACAACCAGCACAACCATTGGGACGAACAAGAAAATAGATCAGTTAAACCTCGACTTTCTGCTCGATTACCACATCTTCCCGAAGAACATCATGACTTTCAAAACCCAATGGGCAGACGAGCATAGAGAAATGAAAAAGGGCGACACCATTGTGCAGCAACTGTACTTTCCGCCCACGAAGCCCTTTTCGCAGAAAATCATTTTTGGCGTGCGCATTTGTGATGTCATTGACGAAAGTGATCGCAAAGGCTTCAGCTACGAAACCCTGGAAGGCCATGTGGAAAAAGGCATTTCCACATTTATGCTTAAGCAAACATCCGACGGGCTTGTCTTTGAAATACAGACCTACTCTACCCCCGGCAATGTTTTGACAAAATTACTTGGGCCCGTTTTTTCAGTTCCCTATCAAACGTATTGCACCGCCCAGGCATTGAAAAATGTGAAAAGGCAATTGGAAAAGCAATGAAAAAGGCATAAGCGCAAAGGCCTCAGCGACCAAAAGAAAAAATGTAGTTTTAGCCAATTGCTCATACAAAAGACTCCCTACGATTTCATGAAACTTTACAAAGCCTTTGTACTCTTAGGATTCGTCATGACCCTATTTTCATGCGGCCAAACCCGGTACATGCCCACGCTGGCCAACGCCAACTTCTTCGAAGAAAAAGGAGAGTACCGCGTAGAAGCCGGAATGACCGCCAACCCTATGGTCAATGGCGCTTATGCCTTTGCCGATCATTGGTCGGTGCAAGGAGTGTTGGGCTATAGACATTACAAATCCGAATACAACCAATGGACACCCGATACGGCTTTTGTAACTGAAAAACGAAACACCTTTCACTATCAGGGTGGAATTGGGTTTCAGACCAATCTGAATCCAACGCTGGTTTTTGAAAGCTATTTTGGCTTTATGTATAGTAATACCACCCAGAAGGAACAATTCAACTATGTGCTTATCGGAACTTCGGCCGAAACCAAAGACAAAGAGTATGACAGATACGTGGGCGCTTACCTCAATCCCGCAATTGGTTACAATGGCCCTGGCTTTAGGTGGGGCTATATGCACAAAATGGCTTATGTGCTGGCCAACAATCCCGACTACGCCAAGATAATCATGGAGCCTACCGTATTCATTGGTTTTGGAGGGAATGTGAAGTTTAATTTGCAAGCCACTTTTCCATTAACCAAAAAGAACGACATCATGATGCCATACAATGTGTATGGAGGGGTGAGCATGTCATACCATTTCAAGAATCCGAAATAGCACAGCTGCTAAGCGCAAAAAAAAGGCTTTACCAACACTTTCAAATGAAGAACGCCGACCCTGCGGGTCGGCGTTCGTTCTTTGTAATGTTTCGCAAGTTATTATGACTTCACGCGCTCCGAGTACTTCCCATCCTCAGTAGTGATACGGATCATGTCGCCTTCGTTCACAAACAAAGGAACATGCACCGAAGCGCCTGTTTCCACCTTTGCAGGTTTCAGCGTGTTGGTAGCGGTATCGCCCTTCATGCCCGGCTCGGTATAGGTCACCTTTAGGTCCACAGTGGCCGGAAGGCTGCAAGAGAGCGCTGTTTCCAACTCGGCATGGAAAAGGATTTCAACATCCTGTCCTTCTTTCAGCAAGTCGGGGGCGCTAATCAGGTCTTTGGGCAGGTATATCTGGTTGTAGTCGTCCATATTCATGAAATGGTAACCCTGATCGTCGTTGTATAAATACTGGTATTTGCGGTTCTCCACGCGTATGATGTTAATCTTCGCTCCTGAAGGAAAGGTGTTTTCCAGCACGCGGCCCGTGGTGAGGCTACGGATTTTGGTACGCACAAAGGCGGCACCTTTTCCGGGTTTCACATGCTGAAATTGTACAATTTGCCACAGGTCGTGGTTGAAGTCGATACAAAGACCATTTTTGATATCTGCTGTTGAAGCCATTACTTAAAAATTTTGGCTGCAAAGCTAAACTTCTTATCCGGATTAGCTCAAATTGAGCGACTGCCTACACATGGAGTATTCATCTTCTACACTGTTGCTGCACACCACCACCAGTTTTTGGTTTCCCAAGGCTTGCATTTCGGCCTTGTACCAAGCCCTGCCGCGTTCATCCAGATTGCTAAGCGGTTCATCCAGCAGCAGTATGGGCGCGTCGGCAAAGATGGCCAGCGCCAGCTTGAGGCGTTGCTTCATGCCACTGCTCAGTAGGCGCACTTCCTTATCCGCCGAATCGGCCAGCCAAATGCGCTCCAACAGATCGCTCTGGCGCATGCCGTCCTTCAGACTTTTTAGCGAGGTGTAAAATCGCAGCATTTCCATTACTGAAAACTCCTCGATAAGCTCCATGTAAGGCGCTGTAATGGAGATGTGGCGGTATTTTTCTTCTTCAGGGATGACTTTGCCATCTTGTAAAAACCGAACGCTTCCGGCGCTTGGCATGGCTGCCCCCGAAATTATTTTCAGCAAGGTGGATTTCCCGGAGCCGTTGCCGCCCAAAATGGCCAATGGATTTTCGGGGTCTACATGAATGCTGATGCCGGAGAAAAGGAGGTGGCGGTTGTAACTTTTGCTAATGTCTTCCAGCTCTATTCGCCAGGGCATTTAGTCGGAGATTTTATACCCGCGCATCACACCGCGCTTACTGTTTCGGATAAAAGAGAGAATGTCGTCGCGCTCCTTGGTAGCAGGAAATTCCGCCTCTATGTAGTCTATTGCCTGTGTTACGTTTTTGTTACTTTGGTACACAATGCGGTAGATATTCTGAATTTCTTGAATGGTTTCGGCACTAAACCCACGGCGACGTAGACCAATGGAATTTACGCCTACATAGCTGATCGGATCACGCGAGCCTTTGGTAAAAGGGGGGACATCTTTGGCAACGCGCACCCCGCCACCCACCATGGCATGCGGCCCAACGGTTGAAAATTGGTGCACTGCGCTGAGGCCGCCAATAATGGCCCAATCGCCCACATGCACATGACCGCCAAGGGCCACATTGTTTACAAGGATTACATTGTCGCCCACCACACAATCGTGCGCCACATGCGCGCCCACCATCATGTACACATTTTTACCCAACACCGTTTTCATGGTTTTGTCGGTGCCGCGGTGTATGGTAATGTGCTCGCGCAGCACGCAGCCGTCGCCTACAATGCACACCGTAGGAACATCCTGAAAAGATATGTCTTGCGGAGGGGCAGAAATCACCGCGCCCGGATAAATCTTAACATTCTTCCCGATTCGCGCCCCTTCCATGATGGTTACATTCGAACCAATCCAAGTTCCATCACCAATTTCCACATCTTTGTTGATGACTGTAAAAGGCTCAATCACCACACTTTTGGCAATTTTTGCGCTTGGGTCTACGTACGAAAAGGGTTGATTCATATAGTCTTATTTCACTTTACTGATTTGCGCCATCATCACCGCCTCCACTGCTACTTTGTTTCCCACCCAGCCTTTGCCACGCATGTTGCAAATGCCCCGGCGAATGGGTTCTGTTAACTCCAAATCGAAAACAATAGTATCTCCCGGTTTCACCATTCTTTTGAATTTCACCGATTCTATTTTTAGGAAATAGGTGAGATAATTTTCAGGATCGGGAACCGTGTTCAAAACCAAGATTCCGCCTACCTGGGCCATGGCTTCCACTTGCAAAACACCCGGCATTACGGGCGATCCCGGAAAGTGCCCCACGAAGAAAGGCTCGTTCATGGTAACATTTTTCACGCCTACCACCCTGGTTTCGGTGAGTTCAAGAATTCGGTCGACCAAAAGAAATGGCGGTCGGTGCGGCAATATGCCCATGATCTGCTCAATGTCGTATACCGGCGTGGCATTTTGGTCGTACACCGGGCCGTGCTCCACTTTAAGTAGTTTCTGTATTTCGGCGGCAAATTCGGTGTTTGGCTTGTGTCCGGGACGTTTCGCAAATATTTTCGCTTTTAGCGGTTTGCCAATCAAAGCCAAATCACCAATCACGTCCATGAGCTTGTGGCGCGCGGCTTCATTGGGTGTTTCCAGCACCAGGTTGTTCAATATCCCCGCTTCGGTCACTTTCAATTCGTCCACTTTGAAGGCACCTTTCAACACTTCAATATCCTCATCAGAAATATCGTGCTCGGTGTACACAATGGCGTTTTTCAGGTCGCCACCTTTAATCAATCCGTTTTGAAGTAGCGTGCGCAACTCGTGCAAAAAGCTGAAAGTGCGTGCACGACTAAATTCTTGTTTGAACTCAGAAAGGTCGTTCATGTGGGCAAACTGATTGCGCAACACGGCTGAGTCGAAATCCACCATGACCGTTATCTCCAGCTTATCGCTGGGCATGGCAATGATTTCAGTGTCTCGCACAGGGTCGTAGAGACGTAAGTTTTCTTTCAGGGTGATGTATTCGCGCTCTTTATTGAGCGTTTGAATACCGGCTTTCTCCAGGGCAGCCACAAACTCTGAGGCGCTGCCGTCCATTATTGGCGGCTCCGGTGCGTCTAGGTCCACCACCACATTGTCTATTTGCATGCCGGCCACGGCTGCCATCACATGTTCAACGGTGATAATCTGCACCCCTTTCAACATTAGTGTAGTGCCTCTATCCGTGCTTTGCACATGGCGAACATCTGCAGGCACAGTAGGCATTCCCTCTAGGTCTGTTCTGCGAAAAACAATCCCTGTGTCGGCCTCAGCCGGATGAAAGGTAAGATTCACGATCTGTCCGGTGTGCAATCCTACCCCGGAAATGGTAACAGAATTTTGTACGGTAGTCTGAAAAACGCTCATTCTTCTTTGGTCTTTTCTTTTGCTTCGAGACTTTCCAGGCGCTCCACCAGCTCGGATAGTTTACGGAAATAAATGTAGGCTCTTTTGTAATCGCTAATATGGAATGCCGGCGAACCTTGGAGAATTTCATTGTCCTTTACATTACTGCCTACTCCACTTTGCGCAGCTATTTTCACATTGTCGCCAATGGTGATGTGACCTACAATGCCCACCTGTCCGCCTATCATGCAGTTGTTGCCTATTTTGGTAGAACCGGCTACCCCAGTTTGCGCAGCAATTACCGTGTTCTCGCCTACAATTACGTTGTGGGCTATCTGAATAAGGTTGTCCAACTTTACGCCTTTCTTAATAAGGGTGGAGCCTATTGTCGCTCTATCAATGGTTGAGTTTGCACCAATTTCCACGTGGTCTTCAATCACCACATTTCCCAGATGAAATACTTTGTCGTAGGTAGATTTTCCATTGGGCGCAAAGCCAAAGCCGTCGCCGCCAATGATAACGCCACTGTGCAAAGTGCAAAAAGCGCCTATCTCACAATCGGCGTAAATGCGGGTGCCGGCGTAGATTACCGTTCCCTCGCCAATCTTCACATTGTCGCCTATGAAAGTGTTTGGAAATACT
>CAZBBV010000100.1:0-6670 GCA_964490025.1 uncultured Cryomorphaceae bacterium
TCCTACCTGCATGTGTTTACCTACAGCGAGCGCGACAACACCGAAGCCGCCGAAATGGACGGAGTGGTGCCCATGGAAACGCGCAACCAGCGCAACAAGATGCTGCGCATATTGAGCGCCAAAAAGCGCCGCGCCTTTTATGAAAGTCAACTGGGCTACCAAGGCACTGTGCTGGTGGAGGCCGAGCAGAAAAAAGGACGCATGTATGGCTTCACCGAAAACTATGTGAAAGTGAGCTTACCCTTCAACGAAAACTGGGTGAACACCCTTCATCCCATTCGCCTGGAAAGCATTGACCACGAAAGCCATGCCCGTGGCACCATACTGAGCAACGAAACCATTGCCGCCTTATGAAATACCTGTGTTTGTTCTGCGGATCGTCCGAAGGAAATAGCCCCGTGTACCGCACCAAAGCCGCCGAACTGGGTGCCTACCTGGCGCGCAACGAAATGGGATTGGTGTATGGCGGTGGTCGCGCCGGACTGATGGGCGTGGCAGCAGATGCGGTGTTGGGTTTTCAGGGCGAGGTAATCGGCGTCATTCCCAGTCGCATGGTGGTGAAAGAGCGCGCCCACCGTGGCTTGAGCAAACTTTACGTGGTAGAAAGCATGAACGAGCGCAAGCACCTCATGACCCAGCTTTCGGATGCCTTTCTGGCCATGCCCGGCGGTATGGGCACCATGGACGAACTTTTCGAAGTCATCACCTGGAACCAACTCGACATCATCAACAAACCGGTGGGCATCTGGAATGTGAATGGTTTTTACGACCCCATGCTGAAATGGATGGAAACCGCCGTGCGCGAGGGCTTTGTGAGCCAATCGCGGCTGGACAGCATCATTGTAGAAGAGAAAATGGACGTACTCATTCGTAAACTGCTGGCCTGAAAACACCATGAACACACAATCGCTCGACCTTTCTTTTCTATGTAAAAAAGTGTGCGAAGCCGCCCTCGAAGCCGGCGCCTACATCCGCGAAGAGCAAAAGCGCTTTAATCCGCAAGACAGCGAAGAGCTGAAATCGTTTAATAGCCTGGTGTCGTATGTAGACCGAACCGCCGAGCAGATGTTGGTAAGCCGCCTGCTCGACCTTTTGCCCGATTCAGGCATTATTGGCGAAGAAGGGGTGGACGAACGTCCGGGTGAGGAATACACCTGGATCATTGACCCGTTGGACGGCACCACCAATTTTATCCACGGCATTCCGTGTTATGCGGTGAGCATTGCGCTACAATTCCACAAAGAACTGCTTATTGGCGTGGTATACGAAATCAGTAAAGACGAATGCTTCTACGCCTGGAAGGACGGCGGCGCTTATTTGAACGGCGCGCCCATTCGGGTAAGTCCGCGCACCGAGCTCCGCGAATCGCTTTTGGCCACCGGCTTTCCTTATTACGACTTTGGCAAAATCAATAAATACCTCAATCTGCTGCAAGACTTGATGCAAGTAACGCGGGGCATCCGCCGCCTGGGCAGTGCCGCTACCGACCTGGCCTATGTGGCCTGCGGGCGCTTCGAATCGTTCTACGAATACGGCCTCTCGCCCTGGGATGTGGCCGGAGGCGCCATCATTGTGCAAGAGTCCGGCGGCTTGGTAAGCGACTTTAGCGGAGGCGACAACTACGTTTTTGGCAACGAAATCGTGGCCAGTTGTCCGCCGGTGCACGAAGGCATGCTGGAGGTAATCCGCAAGCACGCACTTTAAGTATTTGTTACCATTTCGGAAAAAGCATACGCAGATCACAGCATTTGTCGTTCTCCGCAGTTCGTGGCACAATAGTTTCTTTTTCTAAAAAAACACTTTCCACATTTGAGGAGAATTCTACCTTAACCAAATCAATTACTACATCATGCGCACCCTATCACTCCTACTGGCCTTAGTGACCGGATTTTCACTATTTGCCAACGAAAAAAGCTACACTTCCAAAGTACACGAAGTGACCCTATTCCTAAGAGGCGCCCAACTGGAGCGCAAAGTGACGGTGAACCTCGAGAAAGGACGAAACACCGTGATCCTATCCGGACTAGAGGCCGACCTCAACCTCAACTCCCTCATGCTTAAAGGCGCGGGCAGCTTCATCATCATGGACTACCGCTTCGAGATGAAATACATTGAGAACAAACCCGCCGAAGAGGACAAGTTTGTGGTGGACATGCGCAAAAAGATAGCGCTGCTCCAGGACAGCATGGTGCTGCATGGCGACGTGATTGAAGACCTTGAAAACAAGCAAATGGTGATCAATGCCGAGAAAAACCTGCTGCTCAACAACCCACTGATGAAGGGCACCAGCATTGGCGACTCGCTAAACCTCCTGGCCGAAGCGGTGGAATTTCTGCGCGAACGCTACAACGAGGTGAATGAAATTCTACAGGAATTGAAAATAAAGCTACGCGCCGAATACAAAATACGCGACGCGCAAAACCAGCGCCTCGCCGACATGCAAAAACTCATAAACCAACGCATACAAGAAACGCAAACGGTGCAAAGCGACTACCGCCTGGTGGTGACCATTGATGCCGAAAACGCGGTGCAAGGCACGCTCAACCTCAGCTACCTGATCAACAATGCGGGATGGGAACCCAAATACGAAGTGCATGTGAAAGGAAAGGGCGAGCCTGTAAAAGTGATTACCAAAGCGCGTGTGTACCAACGCAGCGGACAGAAATGGGAAAATGTGAAACTCAACATTTCCACCAACAACCCCTACGAGTCGAAAACCAAGCCCGTGCTGTATCCGTGGTGGATTAGTCAGAATTCAAATATTAATGTTCGAGGGAGCCGGAGTGACGCTGAAGAAATTTATATAGATGGCGTTCAGGTAAAAACTGGTGGCACTCCAGCTCAATATGGCGACGCAAGTGCGGGCTATGCGTATAGCTACACCACTACCAACACCCAAATGATGAACCGTGTGTACGAAATCTCGTTGCCCTACGACATTCCTGCTGAAGGAACCGGCGTGGACATACAGATACAAAAAGACGAGATGGTGGCCGAATTTCGCCACTACCTGGTGCCGAGCCAAAACCGCAACAGCTTTGTGGTGGCGCGCATTGGCGACTGGGGCAAGCTGAACCTGATGACCAACATGGCCACCGTGTATTACGACAACACCCTAATAGGCAATGTGAATCTGGACACCCGCCAGCTAAGCGACACGCTGGAAATTAGTCTCGGCCAAGACAAAGACGTGTATGCCGACCGTGTGTTGATGGCCGATAACTCGAAGAAAACGATTGTGGGCAACAAAAAGGTGATGACCCAGGAATACGAATACACCATCATGAACCGCAAAAACCAAGCGATTACCGTGTATGTGGAAGACCAGATACCTATGAGCAACAACAGCGAAATAGAAGTGAGCATTGACCACAAGGCCTCTAAGCTCAACTACAAGCTGGACGCCTCCACCGGCATTTGGACCGCGCAAGTGGACCTTGCCGCCAATGGCAAAACCACCGGGCGCATGGCCTTCCAGATTAAGTATCCGAAAGAGATGACGGTGCAGGGCTTTTAGCCAGTAGGTGCAACTCAGGCGCCTGCACCACATGATCGGCATATCCATGCTGCGACAGATACACCATGGCTCGGGCGACATCCCGGGCCATGATGCTTTTGTAGCGCTTCAGTTTGCCCAGCATCAGCAGGTCAATGGCGGGAGAGAGCACGCGAAAGACAAGCTCGCCAAAGCGGAACTCCTTGCGCGGGCCGCGCAGCATGGCCGGACGAACGAAATAAGCCGTCGGAAAATGCTCCAAAATGCGGCGCTCCATCTCCCCTTTCATCTTGAGGTAAAAGTTGTTCGACTGCTCGTTGGCATCCACCGCCGAAACCACCACCAGGCTGCGCGCCTTTGTGGCCGCCGCCAGCTGCGCCACCGTTACCGGAATGCCCACATCAATGGCGTGGTATTGCGCCAGATCGGGTGTTTTGCTGCGCGTGGTGCCAATGGCCACAAAGATATCCGCGCCCTGCGGCAGTTGCCCGGCATCCGGGTGCGAATAATCGAAAAGCACGCGCCTAAGGCCGGCCTTTTGCACGCCCTGCAAGCGCCGCGCAGGCGCACTTACCTCCGCATAATGGCCCGAAGCCAACAGCTCCTCCACCAAAAAGCCACCCACCAAACCCGTAGCCCCAAAAACGATTGCCGTGTTTTTCATTTTTCCACTGTCTTAAAAGAATTCCCTGCAAAGCTGGGCATTTCGGAGAACATCTTAAACAATGATTCCCCCTTTGATCCTGAATAAACGAAAAATAGATTGGTGCTACTGCTATATCGCCAATCTGTCTATATTTGGGTGGATTGGCGCTACGAAGTAGAGCTTATAAACAAGTTGTGCCAAATTTTAAAAACAAACATTAAAATGATAATGAAACACGAATGGAATTTTTGGGATGTTAATTGGGGACCAGATGAAGCGAAAGGAGATAATAACTTAGTTAAGTACTTCGTGAAAATACCTGAATATGATGGACTTCTTAATGGAGATTATAGATACATTATCGGCAGGAAAGGAACAGGTAAAACTGCAATAATTGAAAAGGTTCTTAATGACATTGATGGAAGCTACAATAAATTCAGTAAGTATTTAACCCTTAAGAATTTTCCCATTCAAACTATTCGCGGCTTAAAGGACCGTTCTTTAGGGGATAAGAGTCAGTTTGTTCCTATTTGGACTTTTTTGATTGTAACTGAATTATGTAGGCTAGTAATCAATGACCAAAAGCCGCACCAAATGATGCAATTTTAGAATTAAGAAAATTTATAAAGGATAACTTCCCCACAGATCTCGGATTTACAGAAACTCTTAAAACTTTGGAATCAAATGAAAACAAAGTTTCAATACTAGCAAAATGGATTGGTACAGAGACAAAGTCAATTGACAGCATTGAATCCGTTACATCTGTCCACTTCCAAAAAGCGACTGAATTAATAATCAGTCATCTGAAAAGTATTCATAGTGATTGTACTTACTATCTGTTTTTTGACGAATTGGACGAAGGTTACAATTCTAACGACAGAAATCTGAACCTACTAATACTAGCATTGTTAAGAGCGGTGGAAAACTGCTTTCTAGAACTGAAGGACTTCCTAAACTTAAGACCAATCCTTGCTTTACGATCTGACATTTATAACAATTTGGAAGATAATGACCTTAATAAACTTGATGATTACCTGATTAATCTCAAGTGGACAACTGAATCTCACTCTCCATATTCTCTATATGATTTAGTTAATGCAAGAATCAATGCATCCATAAACGTAGAAAACCCAATGAAAGCTTGGGAATGCATATCAAATAACACTCACCCAGCAATTCCAAGAAAAATTAAAACACTTTGGGACTTTATGTATAACCGAACTTTCGAACGGCCCAGAGACATAGTCAAATTTTTAAAAGTCTGTAGTAAGCTTCATTACAATGGAAAGATTCAATTTAATGCAATGAAAACAGCTGAAATTGACTATTCTGAATGGTTTTATAAAGAGTTTCGAGATGAAATACAAAGCCATTTTACTATATGGCAAGAAGCAACCCAAGCAGTTATTAAACTTGGTCAAGGAGTGTTTTCATTTGATGATATCAAACCATTTCTTGATATGGATCCATCCATAAAATCATTCATGGAAAGTAATAATAAATCACACCATGATGTTTTAGAAACACTATTTGACTTTGGTCTATTGGGAACATTAAGTTCTTCCAATCGTTGGTTCTTCAAATATAAAGATCATAACTTACCGTTTAACTCGACTCAAAAAATGATTGTTCATTTTGGATTTACACGAAAGTTTAGGATAAAGGCATATTAAAAAAACTTGACACAACAGTGTATATAGCTTATAGCGGGTTTGCGGTTTGACAAACATGTCTTTTGGTTCTAGTTTAGTTCAATAAATAAGGAAAATATATCTTCGAAGTCCGATACAAGCCATATGCGCGAAACGTCCAAGATAAAAACCAAGTCTTTTCGTTGTTTCTTTTCAAGCGGCGAATTTAGCCAGCGACCACACTGCCAATCCTCAGTATCTGAAAAGACAGATTGAGTGCAAATAATTTTAGTTATTTTTGACACATTATGAGTGCAAACAAAAACAACAATCAACCATTAGCAGAAGTTTTCGGCTTTCCAATTGACAGTCACTTGGAAAGATCCGTTCGTTACCGAGAGAATAAGCTCTGTCCTTTCAACAATATCGTATCAAACTGCACAAAAAATAGTATTGAATTTCCTTTAGGCGTTTGTAGTCTTAATCACAAGGACAAACCTGTAATCATTTGCCCTATCCGTTTTAGAGAAGATTGGAAAATCGTTAGTGATGCAGCATCTTTTATATTTAACGAAAAGACTACTTGGACTCACGTTGGCGAAGTAAGGCTGAAAGACAAATTTGGTAAATCAGCAGGAAACATAGATTATGTTTTGGTTGCATATGACGATAAAGGACGAGTACTTGACTTCGGTTCGCTTGAAGTTCAGGCAGTTTATATTTCAGGAAATCTATCAGGCCCATTTTCGGCATATTTGGAGAACCCAACACCTGAATTTAGTTGGACAAACGCGTTCAAATATCCGAAGCCCGACTATCTTTCATCATCAAGAAAGAGACTTGTTCCGCAAATTATTGCAAAAGGTTCTATCCTTAAACAATGGAATAAAAAGCAAG
>CAZBBV010000101.1:0-4413 GCA_964490025.1 uncultured Cryomorphaceae bacterium
TGAGATGCTGGAAAAAGCAAAAGGATCAGACGCGCAAAATCACTAACTATCTTAATTGATTCCGACAGTCAAAAAACCTCCCTTTTTCAGAACGGTTGTAAAATGGTTGTAATGAAAAAACCTCAACCGATTGAATAACAATAGATTGAGGTTTCTAAAAGTGGAGCTAGGGGGATTCGAACCCCCGACCTCTTGCATGCCATGCAAGCGCTCTAGCCAGCTGAGCTATAGCCCCATTGCGGGCAGCAAAAATAAACTTTTTGCTTAGAGAAAAAACTTTTCGAAGGCTATTATTCCTTGTAAAAATCGCGATCGATTGTTAGTTTTCCAAAAGCGCCTTGGGAGAATCCCCCCGCTCTTTCCTGAAAGACTTCGGAACATGCAAGCGCTCAAGGAATCGAAACTCGAATGAGCAGACTTGAGAACCAGACCCGACGATTCGCAATAGGCGAATGTCGGGTTTCTGACGATCAGCCCAGGGCTGATCGTCAGAACTGAGCTATAGCCCAATTGCAGGCAGAGGAAATAACCTTTTTACTATATGTTCAAAGCCGTGATCATCTAAAGCTTTTGACTTTTGATTGAGGCAGTCTATTCCTTCATCCATTTCAATAGGATGAAATAAGAGGGCTTACATGCCCTAACTTAGCCAAACTGAAATTATGTGATATAAATCATATTTAAACCTGACAACACTCATAATTGTGACTTTTCACACCCCATACCTTCGTCCCATCATTTAGATAAACTATGACATCATGAAAGCACTAATCACCTTTAGCACCATTCTTATTTCTACTTTTTTAAGTTTCGGTCAGTGGACTGTGGACAATGCCAAGAGCACCATGACCATTGATGGCACGAGCAATGTGCACGACTGGACCGAGAAAGTGGAAACCATAAACGGAAGTCTTACGGCTACGCTTTCCGGAAATACGCTATCTGCCATTTCAGCATTCAATATGTCCATTCCTGTGAGCTCCATAAAAAGCGGAAAGAGTGGCATGGACAAAAACACATATGTGGCGCTAAAATCGGACAAGTATCCGAACATCAAGTTCAACCTACAGAGCACCAAGATCGCGGGAAACGACATCACTGTTACCGGCACCTTGGAAATAGCCGGAACCAAAAAGACGGTGACCTTTCCTGTAAAATATTCCATTAGTGGCGGAAACATTGTAATAAGCGGCAACTACAAAATGAAGATGACCGACTTCAATGTTGAGCCTCCTACAGCACTATTTGGTACCATTTCCACAGGAAATGATCTGACCATTAAGTTCAATATTCAATTCAAAAAGTAAACAACAATTAATCACTCTAAATCCCTTTAATCATGAAAACAATGTATTTCAAACCAATCACTCTCCTCGCTGCCTTGGTACTGAGTTCGGGTCTTCACGCCCAATTGCTTGATGACCTGCAATACTACCGTACGCCCGGGCAAGAAGGCATCAACGTATTTGAAACCGGCAAAAAAAATGACGTAGAATTTACCGGACCTCGCGTACGTGTGGGTGGTAACTTTACTCAACAGTATCAGTCGCTTAGTCACGAAAACAATGCTACTTCAATTTACAACGCTACCGGAACACTGACTACAAACAATAACCTGTATGCATTGGCACCTGGTTTTAACCTAGCTACTGCAAACTTGAACTTCGACATCCAATTAGCTGACGGTATCCGTGTTGCTTTAGAAAACTACATGAGCTCACGCCACCACAATGAGTTTTGGGTAAAAGGTGGATACATCCAGATCGACAAACTAAGCGGGCTTGGTTGGGAAAACACAAGCTGGTTTGACGACAATCTATCTGTAAAAATCGGCCACATGGAGGTGAACTACGGCGACCAACACTTCCGTCGTTCGGACAATGGTAACACTGCCTACAATCCATTTATCGGTAACTACATTATGGATGCATTTACTACCGAGATCGGAGGTGAAGTGTACTACTACAATCCATCAGGGTTCTTTGGAATGGTGGGTCTTACCGCAGGTTTAATAAGCGGGAATATTTTGGATCCAAATCCAAATGACACGAATACACTGTATCAACAGAGAAACCCTTCACTTTACTTAAAGGTAGGTTACGACAAGCAACTGAATGATGACATGCGTATTCGGGTAAGCGGTAGTTTACTTAACAACTCGAACACCGTTCGCAATACAATATATGGTGGCGACCGCACCGGTTCACGTTTCTACTTGGCTATGGAAAATGACGCTGCCAATGCAACAAACCAATTCACCAGTGGCCGTATAAATCCTGGATTCTCTAATCAAATTAATGCCATGATGTTCAACGCTTTCTTCAAGTTCCAAGGATTTGAAGTGTTCGGTACATTCGAAATGGCAGGAGGAAAAACCTTTAGCAATACCACAAATCCTGATGACGTAGAAGATCGTGGTGTTACTCAGATTGCCATTGAAGGTGTTTATCGCTTCATGGAACGCGAGCAAGTATTCGTAGGTGCCCGTTTCAATCAAGTGAGTGGAGAGCTTCTAAATTCCAATACATCAACTACCACTTTGGGTGATGTTCCTACACAATCTATCAGCCGAATTGAAGTAGCCGGTGGATGGTGGGTAACCAGAAACATGATGTTGAAATTGGGTTATGTAACTCAGTCTTACAACGACTTTAACGCTACCTCAAGCGGATTTGACGCTGCAGGTAATGCCATTACAGATGTATACTCTGACATCCGCCACGAAGGATTATTCAAAGGTGTTATGGTTGAAGCTGTCATAGCTTTCTAAATGAGCCAACTTTTGAGTCAAGAGGAAGCCTCTTCCGCCTAAGGCGGGGGAGGCTTTTTCTTTTAGGGCACTATTCGACAAAAACGAAGATTGAAATCTATGGATAGCTCGTCGTACACTTTGATCATGCCGAACATGGCGGTGGGAGGTTCTATGCCGAAATCGCTCATTTTCAGATCCAACACGCCCACTATGATGAGCACATCATCTGAAAATCGTGCTTCTTTGATGGATACTTTGTAGCGACGCTTCACCCCTTTTATCATGCATTCCATATCGGCGTGCACATTGCGTTGCACCGTACTGCCTTCCATGCCTTTGTGCAATTGTAGCGAATGAAAGAACAAGGAGATGTATGGATACTCCGCAGCACCAAGGGCAGCGCGAAAGTCGCGGGTCATCATACTGTTGTTGCACTCAAAACCTCCAGAAGGAATCATCACCTGCACCCCGCCCATTTCAATTTTCCCGTCTTTGTATTCGTAGGTAAAGGGTTTCGGCAGCTCAGGCGTAGTCCATTTTTCCAGTTGACAGGAATACTTCGCTGCATTGCTATTGCCATTTATTAGGATGCGGCTCTGATGGTCGGGGCAAATTTTCGCGCGGTGCTTTTGCGCGGCCACTTGCTGCAAGCCCCCCAAGGCGAGCATGCCGAGCGCTGCCAAAGCCATATGTCGTCCAAATGTTTTCATCAAAATGGATTGGTAGCCCACACAGAAAGCTCGGTGATAAAACCGCGGTTGTCCATTTCCAGCATGGACTTTACGGCATGCGCTATTTCACTAGGTCGAAGTTTGTTGTCCACAAGGGGTTTTTCGCTGCGGTCGGCCACATTGAAGGCCGTTGGCACCGCGCTGGGGTTCACTTGCATAACGCGCACATTATGGGGGCGCAGCTCGTCGCGCCAGGTTTCAGTCATGGCGCTGAGGGCAAATTTAGAAGCGGAATAAATCGTTCCGTTGGCGAAGCCCTTGCGCCCTGCGGTAGAAGAAATGTTGATGATGTTTCCGCTTTTTTGCTCTTTAAAAAGCTTCGCCGCCTCGCGCGCCATCAGTGCTGCGCCAAACACATTGGTGCGAAACACGCGCTCCATGGCCTCAAGAGTTACTTGGTCTATGGTAGCAAATTCGCCAATGCCGGCATTGTTGATCAACACGTCCAACCCGCCCAATACTTTTTGGACTGCCCCGTAGGTCTTCATCACGTCCGCTTCCACGGCCACATCAGCCGCTATGCCATGCACACCCAACTCTCGGCTCACTTCATCTACTTTCTTGGCGTCTCTTCCTGTAATCAGAATGTTGGCTCCAGCCTCTTTCAGCATTCGTGCCATCTCTTTTCCCAAGCCGGACGAACCGCCAGTAATCAGTATTCTCGCTCCTTTTAGTTCCATATTCTTAGTTATTTGGTCCAAACATTCTCTTCAACAAATCGGTAGTTCTAGCGGCCGGGTCTTCCCTGATTTTTTCTTCCTCTTGGGCCACCATCACAAAAAGTCCATCAATGGCGCGCTGTGTTACGTAGGTCTCCAAATCAGGATTCACCGGCTGCACAAAGGGTACTTTGTTGTAAATGTCTGCCACATCCTTCCAGTTTTTGGCCACGCCATTGCTCTCAATTGTTTTTCGCACAATGGGCCGAAA